>DATFNI010000249.1:0-8174 GCA_035266485.1 Balneolales bacterium | reverse complement strand
CGCGCATTCGTTTTTTTGCCGGATGCAACGGAACGGGAAGCAAAATATAATTCTCTGGCGGCCAGATATAATTAGTGAGATAATGATCGCGCAACCGCTTGCCCAGCATTACACCAGTTTCCACGCCAACACCCGCCAGCCCATCGTATTTCAATGAATGAAGCAGTCCTTGAAGAGCCCCGCCTTTATCAAAACTCCACAGGGCATATTGCTGATACACAGATTCCGGCAATATGACATCCGATGTCGATGGACACATTCCTGCTTCTGTCTCCGGAAAACGATTTGTCAGGCAAAAAGGACAGATCAGATGATTTTTTACAGGTATAACCTCCCCACAACAAATACATATTTGGGGAAACACCACATTTTCCCAGTCAGCTGTAAATTTTATCAGATTCCGAAACACTTTGCGACGATTTAAAAGTATATCTGCTTTTAAAAAGATACAGCAATCAGCAATTCCTTACAGTATTAAACCGGGGATTAAAAGGTGTTGAAGTGGCTGGATGTTGAAGCAGCAAACACAAACGGAGAAAATGTAGATGGGGAGTTGAGCTGATTTCACTCAATATTAAAATAACCTATCTACCAGGATGAGAATCCAGACCGTTGGCAGGTAAAAGAGAGAGGCGAACATTAATTTCCGTGCATTATCTTTGGTAACTTTCCGCATGGGGGGGATACCGTAGAGGAGGAAGCCGAGTCCGGCGATGACAGCACCAATGAGGTAAATCAACCCGTTATCACTGAAATAATACAATAGAGCGCTTACGGGTATCAGGAGTATCAGGCAGGCAAGTACGGTAATCGATGCCTTTAAATTATTGCTGTCATCCGATGGCAGCATATGGAAACCGGCACGCAGGTAATCGTCGTTGCAGAGCCAGGCAATAGCAACCACATGGGGTATCTGCCAGAAAAAGACGATTCCGAACAAGATCCACATCCCGATATCGGTCAGATGGCCGGTTGCAGCCACCCAGCCACCTACCGGTGGAAGGGCGCCCGGTATAGCACCCACGAATACATTTAGAAATGATTTACGCTTGAGAGGTGTATATGCACCTAGATAGAGAATCGAGGTAGCGGCAGAGATGCAACCGGCAACGAAGTTTACCGTGAGGATCAGGTAACTCAGACCTGATATCATCAGTATCGTAGAAAACAAAAAGGCCCTTTCGCTCCCTATCCGGTGCATCGGCAACGGACGTTTTCTCGTCCGGTGCATCAGCCTATCAAGATCCCGTTCGATATACTGGTTAAATGCAGACGTACCGGAGGCAATCAGTAAGGTGCCCAGTGCGGCGTTGAACAAATTCAAATAGTCGATGGCACCATTTGATCCCAACAAAAAACCAATACCCATACTGGCGAGCACAAGAAACGTGATGCCGGGTTTGGTCAACTCGACATACGCACCGATGACCGATACATCGATGTACCGCGAAATTGTCTTGCTAATCGCCGTCTTCATATTGGTCTGCGTCAGATCAGGCTTGGTATAGTGTTCATGCCAATTAAATCGGCGTCAATTTACGAATAATTTGTATTTTTAGACATCAAAAGTTTGACTCATTTTTATTTCATCACTACAGAAGCGAGTTCTTTTTTTCATGAAACTTAATGCTTACCAGAAAGCTGCCTTATTAACTGTTGGAAGTACCCTATTACTTATTTTTATTGGAGGATTGGTCCGTGCCTCCGGATCCGGACTCGGGTGTCCGGACTGGCCGAAATGCTTTGGGCATTGGTTCCCTCCTTCTTCCGCATCCCAATTACCTCCAGGCATAGATAAATCCCTGTTCAATCCGACACACATGTGGATCGAATATATCAACCGTCTTTTTGGAGTACTGACCGGATTACTTATCACGATAACATTCATTTTATCCTTTCGATACCGGAAGAAACAGAAGGCTGTCTTCTTTGCATCCATCGCAGCATTTATCATGGTATTGATTGAGGGATGGCTTGGCGGAGAGGTTGTAACAAGTGAATTAAAAGCCTGGATAATCTCCGTTCACATGTACCTGGCCCTGGCTATTCTGCTGGCGTTGCTTTTTGCTACATACCGGGCATTTTCCCGGGAGTTCATATTTGAATTGGATGATAAACTCAGACGTACATTATTGATTGCCGGAAGTATTCTGTTGGTATTTACGCTTATTCAAACGGGTTTGGGAACTCAATTACGCCAACAGATTGATGTATTGAAGGATAGTGCCAACCCACCGCCCCGCAGCCTCTGGCTGAGCATGACAGGTGTCATTGATACCATACACCGGCTTTTTACATGGACTGTGGTTGGCTCAGCCCTTTACCTGGCTTATGTTGTCAAGGATCTGGAGGCAAAATCCATTTACAGGCGGACAACGGTCAGCGTTTTGTCCCTGATTGTATTGCAGGTTGTGCTTGGTCTCGGCCTTGTAGAATTCAACGTCTTCCCCCCCTTCCAGGTCCTTCACCTCACCAACGATGCTTTACTGGTCTGCGCCGAGTTCCTGCTTATCCTCTTTACATACGAGGCACATAAAAAAAGCCAGTCACCTTTTATTAGTGCCGGCTCTTTTTCAAAGAATTGATACCTCTTTTATCCCGCTGTAAAGGTTGGGATAATTGCATGTCGGAACATTGTATCCAGCATTGTTATACCAACCAAGGCGCTCAGGAAAATAAGTGATATTACCAGAACCAAGGCATTAAATTTCTTATCCCAGTAAAGGTTCATGAAGAACATGGCCACCAGGCTGGCCTTCACTACAGCAATGCCAATCGAAAAGATGACATTATATGGTGGGGGAAGTTGCATGAAACCGACGCCAACAGTAATAACAGTAAGGATCGCTAACGCTACGCCGACCTTAATAAGAGTCTTAACTGGTGTAATATGATGTTCACTCATTTTTAAATCCTTTTAAGCGACTAAGTAGAAAAGTGGCAACAGAAAAATCCAGAATATATCGACGAGGTGCCAATAGAGCCCGGTAATTTCGACCGGAGTAAAATATTCACTGCTAAATCTGCCGCGTTTGGTTTTTACCATCAGCCATACCATCAGTCCCATCCCAACCAACACGTGTATTCCATGAAGACCGGTCATGAGATAATAAAGGCTGAAAAAGACATAGGCATGAGAATCTGAAATCCCTTTAAAGGCATATGCAGATCCCGGATACATGCCATGTGAAAAGTTATCCAGCCATTCCATAATGTGAGAGCCGATAAAAAAAGCTCCCAGCACAAACGTTATACCGAGATAAATAATCGTAAGCTTCTGTTTATTCGTTTGGATGGAGTGTATGGCCAAAGCCATGGTCAAACTACTCAGAATAAGATCGAGAGTGTCGGCACCGCCAACCAATTTATCCAGGGCATTTGACCCATCGATAAAGGCCTGAGGATACCATGATCTGAAGATGATGTAGGCAGCAAAAAGCCCACCAAAGAATAATATCTCGGTACCTAGAAATATCCACATGCCCATTTTAGATGCATCAAACTGTTGATGTGCATCTACAAAATGGTGGTAGACATGGCTGTCATGTCTCGACTCAGCTACTGCATCTGACATATTTTAAATTCGCTTGAATGGGTTATTAATGATTTTCATCCGTTACCTTCAGGATCAGACATTAGCCATTTCCGGACTGTTGCCTCCCGAGGGAGCCTCTACTTCCAGTTCATCGCCACCATGCTCACCATTACTCAACAGACCGAGCTGAAACTCACTTATCGGCCTTTGATACTCGTAAGGACCGTGAATTACCACCGGCGTATATGAGAAGTTTTCAGTGGGAGGCGGTGATGATGTCATCCACTCAAGGGTGCGGGCATCCCAGGGATTAGCAGGGGCTTTCTTTCCCTTGATCAGGGAATGCAAGAGGTAACCCAGCATAATGAAGAAGCCAAGTGCCAGAATCCAGGAACCTACTGTTGAGAGTTGATGAAGTGGTTGAAACTGTGGCAGGTAATTGTAATAACGACGAGGCATTCCCTTTGCACCTAAAATAAACTGTGGGAAGAATGTCACGTTGAAACCGACAAAAATCAAAAACCAGGAAATGCGTGCCATCGTCTCGCTGTACATCTTGCCAAACATCTTAGGCCACCAGAAGTGGATCCCGCCAAGCAGGGCAATAACCATTCCACCAAACATCACATAGTGGAAGTGGGCTACGACGTAGTAAGTGGCATGTAACTGCACATCAACAGAGAGGGCGCCCAGCATAACACCTGTAAATCCGCCGATACTGAACAGGAAAATAAATGACAGGGCATATAGCATCGGTACCTTTAGCCTCACCGAGCCTTTGTACATCGTGGCCAGCCAGTTAAAGATCTTGATTCCTGTAGGGATACCGATCATGAATGTAAGCAGTGAGAAAACGATGGAAGCGATCATCGACTGACCGGCAACAAACATGTGGTGGCCCCAAACCAGGAAACCGAGAAATGCGATGGCAAGCGTCGATATCGCCACGAACCAATAACCAAACAATCTCTTATGGGAGAATGTGGCTATCAGGTCGGCGATAATGCCAAAGCCGGGAACAATCATAATATACACGGCTGGGTGCGAATAGAACCAGAAAAAGTGTTCGTAAAGCACCGGATCCCCGCCTAGCGCCGGATTAAAAATTCCCACATGGAGCAGTCGTTCCATGATCAGCAAAGCCAGCGTTATGGCCAGCACCGGAGTCGCAAGAATCTGGATAATACTCGTTGCATAAATGCCCCACACAAACAACGGGAACTTGCCCCACGTAAGACCGGGTGCACGAAGCTTGTGTATCGTTACGATGAAGTTCAATCCTGTAAGGATCGATGAAAAACCGGTAATAAAGATACCCGTCGTCATCGGGATTACAGCCGTTGTAGATTTGATGCTGTAAGGAGCATAAAAAGTCCAGCCGGTGTCGACGCCATGTGTAAGAATAGTTACCACGGTAAAGATGATACCTGTCAGATACAGATAGTAGCTCAACAGGTTTAACCGTGGAAAAGCCACATCCTTAGCGCCAATCTGCAGTGGGATGAAGAAGTTACCCAAGATACCCGGTACAGCCGGAACAAGGAAGAAAAAGATCATCAACGTACCGTGGAGCGTAAAGAGCTCATTGTACGTATGGGCATCAATGATCGTCTTGGCAGGTGTCCAGAGCTCCAGACGGATGGTCAGGGCAATCAGGCCGGCCACAAAGAAGACGATCGCACCGGTAAAGAAGTACATCAAACCAATGCGCTTGTGATCCCGGGTTAGCAACCAGGATTTTATCCCTTTCTCCTGGTTAAGGTAGTTTAATTCCGAATGCTCCGGCATGACATAACGCCGGACCTTCATTGTCACTGTTTTTCTATTCGCTGCTGCTGCTGTTTCCATAATCACTTAAGCGATTTGATGTAAGCGATGATCGCGTCAATCTGGTCGTTGTTCAATTGGCCCTGGAAGGTCGGCATCACATTTGGGAAGCCTTTAACAATCTGGGCACCGGGGTTAAGTATTGATTCCCGGATATAATTTTCATTTACTGTCACGGTTTTTCCATCAGACAAAGCCACCTTGCTGCCATAAATCCCTTTCCAGGTCGGACCAACAATTTTCGACCCGTCGGTCGAGTGGCAGGCTTTACAACCCTGAGATCCATACAGTTGCTTCCCGTAATCTGCGAGTGACATACCCGACGGTTTGCCTCCGGCTCCCTGCTTGAGCCATTTTTCGAACTGATTATTTGTCTGGACAATGACGGTACCCAACATGTTTGAGTGTCCTGTCCCACAATACTGAGTACAAAATATTTGCGATCTTCCGGTATCGGGTGCCTGGAACCAGACATCCGTGTACCTATCAGGCAACACATCATGTTTAATCCTGAAATCAGGGACAAAAAACGAGTGGATTACATCCTTGGATTTCATCACTAATCTGACCGGCCTGTTCTGCGGAACATACAATTTACCAACTGAACTTTTTCCGTTCGCATATGTAAACTTCCAAAGCCACTGTTGTGCCGTCACATTTATTTCATAGGCATCAGGCGGTGGGGTGAACATCCGAATGTAATCGCGGAAACCCCATGAGAATACGATCAAAATGAGCCCCAATGGGATGATGGACCATGTCACTTCGAGTGCATTGTTATGGTCAACCAGAGAAGTGACATCATTATCACTACGCTTCCGGTATTTGATGATGAAATAGATCATAGCCACCGTGATGCCGATGAGCATGATAATACTAACCAGCGTTATAAAGCTGAACAGATTATCAACACTGGGGGCAAACGTCGACTTTGCCGGTGGCAAAAAGAACCGTGAGATTTTATCGAGCATTATGCTTCTGTCGGATATTGTTTATGTTTTTTTGATTTCTTTTCCCTGATCCAGAAAACTGTAAGAAAACCGCCTAATACAAACATTACGATAACCCCGCTTAACTTCATTATGTTAATAGCGGAAGCTATATACGTACCAGATTTTGGATCGTACTGACAACAATAAAGAATAACCTTGTCTAGTGTGGAACCGATGTTACCGCCGGCCGCATCACTGAGTGCACCTTTCAATTCCAATGGGTTAAATGTAATCCCGTATAAATATCTGCTGATTTTACCTTTCGGAGAGATAAATATAAGAGCTGCGGTATGCGCAAACATCTTTTTCTCCGGCAGGTATTTGTAGTTAAAACCGACCGCCCCGGTAAGTTTTGTAATTTGATCCTGATTACCAGTAAAAAAACGCCATCCGGTACTCGCACCGCGTCTGTTTAGGCTATCGAGGTAAATCTTACGCTTTACGGCAGCAACGTCCGGTGTGTCTTTCGGATCAAAACTTACCGTCCAAATATTGTACTGGTCGCCCGGGCTCCAATCAAGCTGGCCTGCACTTTTACTCAAGCCGGCCATAATCATTGGACAAAGCATTGGACAACTGAAGTAAGCCAGGTTTAGAATGACAGGCTTGCCATCTTTAAGCAGTTGACCTGTTGTAACTTTATGCCCTTCCGAGTCTGTGAATTCCAGATCGAGAGGAATATTTTGACCCAGTTTTTCAGTCACTCCAACACCTTCCAGACCACGTGCAGGATCCATGGCACGTTGTGCTCTGGCAGGTAATACAATTACAGAAATCCCAAAGAACAAAATAATCGCAGGTATTAATTGCGACTTACTGAAACAAGAGAATTTATTTATTTGCCGACTCCGATGACTGATTTTTATTTTCTCTGACATAAAGAGCCATTGCACTGTCAATTGGTATTCTATAAATGCCCTTTTGCAAATTCTCAATCCCATATGTACCAAGAATATGATCTGCATGCGTCCGTAAACTGTCAATCAGATAATACTGACTGTTCTCAGAAGTAGTATTCGAGATCGTAAAGCTGTTGTACTTCATCAGGTTTACGGCGACAATATCCAGCGTCAAAATAGTAGCTACAACTACAATTGCATAAACGGAAAGCCTCTTTACGTTTACCTTATCCTTTGTAGCACCATAACTTAGCTCTTCAGCTTCATCATCACTTACTTCAATCTCGTAGATTTTATCATCCTGAGATTGCTCTTGTGGATCTTTATCAAGGTCCTTCGAACTCATCAGATTTTAATTAGGGTATTTATTTTTATTGAGCGATCGATCAAGCAATGGATCGTTCTTTGCAACCATGCTGTGCTTCGAAAACCGGTAAAAGAATATACCAAGAATCAGACAAATCAGCCCAATTAAAGTCGTGAAATCGAGCCAGTGGATATCCAGTCCGCTTTTATGCAGAGTCGGCATAATGATCCAGTATAGTTCTACAAAATGCATGAACAGTATCCAGATAGCCATGTACTTTAAGTAGGTCATATTCTTCTTCGGAGAAGTACCAATCAACCCGAAAAATGGAACAAAAAAGCGACCAAACAGAATCAGCCAGGCAAGATCAACCCAGTTGCCGGCAAAATGATTCTGAAACCAGACTACCTCTTCCGGAACGTTGGCATAATAAATAAGCAAATACTGGGCAAAAGCGATGTAAGCGTAGAAAATAGTAAATGCGAAAGTAAGCAATCCCATATCGGATATATGCTTCTCCGTAATGGTATTCGTGAGTATCCCCCGCTTGCGCAAGTAGAGACTCAACAGTATCAACACCGGGAAAAATGCCTGGAAACTCATGGCGAAAAAGT
>DATFNI010000248.1:0-5762 GCA_035266485.1 Balneolales bacterium | reverse complement strand
GGACTCGTGCCCTGGGACATTTCGCACTGGGTACCATGAGGGATTTTCTTGAAATAACCCGTCTGCTGGAAAGCAATGAGGCCGGTGATGAGAAAACCATGCTAACCAACCTGCTTACTGATCATGAGACGTTAATCCGTGAGCTGAGAAACGACCAGCAAAAAGCTGATGAGATGCATGATCCGGGGACAAGTGATTTTCTGACGGCCCTCATGGAGAAGCACGAGAAAATGGCCTGGATGATTCGTTCCCACCTGGAATGATTCCAGAACTGGCGCAAGATAAAACCTTTGAAACCCGGCAGCGTTGCAAAACGTACCGGGTTCTTTTTTTGAAGACGGACGCTTACTTCTCGTTAATCTGAATTCGAGCTAAAAACAAAATACCCCCGAAAGGACCTCCATTGGATGATTTGTGCTGATAAAAATTAAAGAAAACACCCCTCCACGCATTAATGGCGCTAACTTAAGACGTTTAACTTCTAAAATCTTAAATCACTAATCGTCAATCGATAATCAAAGAAGGGATTTAAGAAGAAGGATTAACGATTTTCGATTTCAGATTTTTCAGGGTTTATGACTAATGTTAGCGCCATTACTCCACGCATGAGGCTGTCAGAAAATTAATGTAGGAAACGGGTGAGGTTAATTTTATTGAGTTCAAAGTATTTCTTCAAGATTTAACAACCAATCTCCCCCTTAGAAAAGGAGGGGGGGGATTGATAAGCCGGGTTTTCATGAAGGAAAGCCACATAATTTAACTTCCCATTTTTAAACGTAGATTGTTCTCAAAGTCTCGCATATGGAGAAGAAGTGGGGGAGGCGCAACGGATGGTTGCCATGTCCCAAATGGCACAGGACCGGAAAATCTAACCTGTACAGAAACATTTTGCTATATCTAACTCACATTAAGTATATAACCTTCTCTAGATTTCAATTAATATACCGCTGGCAGACATGAGTACCGCGACTCAATTCTTCCCGAAAACCGGAATAACTCCACCAGACGACACCGTATTTTCCCGCGAGGCCAGGTACATCATCTGACCGGCAATTTCTTCCGGATTGACCCATTTACTAAAATCTGCATTGGGCATTGCTTTGCGGTTTGCCGGTGTATCAATAGCCATTGGTGCTATGGCATTAACCATGATTTGTTCGCCGGATAATTCTGCGGCAAGAGCTTGTGTGAATGCAGCCACGGCCGCTTTGCTGGCCGTATAGGCCGTCATGCCGGCGCCCAAACGCGGTTCCATAGCCGGACGTGCCACAACAGTTACAATGCGTCCGCCACCATAACCATTTTCCCGGATCCTGGCTACAGCCGCCCTGCAACTGTTGTAGCAGGTTACTGTATTCATCCGGATTTGCTGCATAAACACCTCCAGGGACGTATTCCCGATTTTACCCATGGCAAACCCACCGGCGATATTTAATGAAGCCCATAATCTTCCAAATTTCGAGACGGCCTCATCATAAAAAGACTGTGTGTCGGATTCATCCGTCAGATCAACACCCGAAACGACGTCCACATGTTCGCTTTCGAAATATTTCAAGATATCAGGATCCGGTTCGTTGTGCGAAGGGATACTAACGAAGGCCCCCTCTTTCAAAAGTTGTTCTACCACAATAATCCCGAGTCCTCCTGTACCACCCGTCACAACAACGTGCAAATCATCGAATGAAATCTTCATAGCTTTCCCCGCTTTTCCCGGATTTAGGTTTATTTATCGAATAAATGCCAGATCGACGGATATCGTTGCATCCGGTTGCCATATGTGACCCGGAATCCCCAAAATCATCTATATTGATGCGTAACATTTAATCTATTTGATTTTCCGCACAGGTATGCCAACCAACGAAAGTGAACAGATACGACTTGCTACAGAAACGGATCTCGCCGCGATTGATCGAATCTACAATCAAGCAGTCGCCACCGGCTTTCGAACGGCTCATATCCGTCCATTGACCGACAATCAGCGTAAAATCTGGTTTCAAAACCATGATCCGGACAATTATCCCGTGTTTGTTTTTACAAGGAAACAGGAAGTTTTGGGATGGGCGTCTTTCTCTGCATACCGCCCCGGCCGGGAAGCCCTGGAAGAAGTTGCCGAACTCAGCTTCTATGTGGATTTTCTACATCATGGTGAAGGAATCGGATCGGAAATGATCGAACACTGCCTTGCCCAAAGCCTGGAATTACACAAGAGAGTTGTTTTCTGCATCATTATTGAAGGAAATGCAGGTAGTATCCGTCTGTTACAAAAATATGGCTTTGACCGATGGGGCTATCTGCCTGAAGCCATACACGTTAATGATCAGAAACGCGGACATGTTTACATGGGAAAGATCATAAGCGAGTGATCGCAACTCCGGTATTGAGTAGAATCCATTCCGGACAAGCATATGGCAACTTGATCAATCTTCCTTTGTGATTTTGAATTAGTCTATTAAATTTACTAATTAATATTTTGGCACCTCGGCATGAATCTCAGGAGCCATTATCAATTACAGTCTATGCCCTTACAAAAATTGCGCAACTATCACCATCCCGGAGGTAATAATGAACATCTTAGTAGATCGTGTTTGGCAAACGGATGAAATTCACAAGAAAAAAACTTTTGGCCAATCATTTCCCCTCCTTCTGATTGTTTCATTGTGTTTACTAATGATCGCCGGCTTTTCGAATGATGTTTTTGCACAAGCGGAGGTGACGGCATGGGGCAATCTGCGCGGAATCCGTGTGGACGGGCAGTTGATGAAATTTGAAACCAACCTCCGTGTAGTGGGTAAAAACTGGTCTAACATCCTGCAAACAGCCAAAGAAAGACAAAATCCAACGTATTCGCGGATTGGCAACAAACGAACGATCAAAACAAAGCTTGGTAGCCTCAACATAAGCGAGACGGTCACAGATGAAGGTACCGGACTGGCATCCATAAACGTGAAGTATACCTCCGATGCCGACACCAACATTGCCGGCGCCTATTTCTGCATAACCCTGCCCGGTTCCAACTACATCGGGGGATCGGCCCATCTGATCAAACCGGAATCATCGAAATCAAAAATTGAACTAACACCGATACGTACCAGCGGCAAGAATGAGTACGTGCATACGAAAGCGGCGGGAATTGAATTCGATTCACCCAACCGGCAACTGAAAGTAACATTCGGGGAGCCAACCGATGTGCTCGTAAAAGATGCTTCCATTAACGGAAACAACAATATCGAGGTCTACCTGGCGATCATAAGGGGCAATGCCGTTAAAGGGCGCATGGCAAGCAGGACCTTCACACTGAAAGCATCGGGCCGGATTGACAAAAGCCCGGTCACTCTGACACTCAACACCTCTGAACCCGGCCGGACATTTGCCGGGATCGGCGGTAACTTCCGTCTGCAGAATCCTAAACTGGATCCAGAGGTCATCAATTACAACCTCAATCACTTACGTGTGGCCTGGGCCCGCGTTGAACTCCCGTGGAGCGCCTGGCAGCCAAAGGAAAATGCAGACCCCATCAAAGCGGCCGAAGACGGCAACCTGAATCCACACGTTAAAGCATCCATGGAAATGGCGCAGAAGCTGAATAAAATGGGTATTCCCCTTATTCTGTCTGCCTGGTTCCCGCCTCAGTGGGCGGTACGGGGCAAGCTGCACTACCGTCCGGTTAATGGTGTCTGGGGAAATGAGTTGAATCCTGAAAAGATGAATGAGATCTATAAATCCATTACCGGGTATATTCAATACCTGAAGAATCATTACGGAGTTGAAATAAAGATGTTTTCCTTTAACGAGTCCGACTTGGGAATCAATGTTCGCCAGACGCCGGAACAACATGATCAGCTCATTAAGGGTCTGGGCGCTTACTTCGAAGCGCATGGTCTAAAGACCAAACTGCTTTTAGGCGATACCTCGGATGCCAACCCGTTTTATTTCATCAAACCGGCAATGAGCGAACCGGCAGCCCGGCCCTACATGGGTGCCGTAGATTTCCATTCATGGCGTGGCTGGGCAGATTCCACGCTCGAAAAATGGGCACATGCCGCCACAAAACTTCACTTGCCCCTGATTGTGGGAGAAGGAAGCATCGATGCCGCGGCGTGGCGTTATCCGCAAATATTCCTTGAGCCAACATATGCCAGAGAAGAAATCAATCTGTATGTCAAGATTCTTTCCATATGTGAGCCCGAATCCATTCTGCAGTGGCAACTGACCTCCGATTACTCGGATATGGCGGGCGGCGGACTCTGGGGCAACGACTCTACACCACTGCATCCGACACAACGGTTCTGGAATCTGAAACAGCTCGGATCAACTCCAAAGGATCTGCATTTCATGCCTATCACATCCAACCGGACAGATGTTACCTGCGCCGCCATGGGCAATAATGCAAAAGGGATATATGCGATTCATTTGGTTAATAATGGGACGACACGCAAAGTGATACTAACCGGCCTTCCAGATAACGTCCACAGCCTGCAGATCTACATAACCGATAGCGAGGATCATATGAAACGGGGAAAAACGGTGATGGTGAAAAGTGGGAGAGCAACCTTTGAGCTTAAATCTGAGAGCTTCACTTCGTTAGTGAACGCGAAGATTTAGGGAGTATTGAAATCAGAGAATCAAAAATTGGAAAGTTGAAGTTTGGTCCCACTGGCTTGTATCATGACCTGACCGGGATGCCGCAAACCCAGTCGATTCAAACATGATCGAATAAGCATCATGAAAGAATAATCTACCTGAGAAGAACATTCTTTTACGGAAAAAGGCTATTTATTATATAACACGGTAAGTTAAGGGAACGAATAATTGATCCTACTCATTCAACAAATCAGAGACTGACTATTTTAGCGTTATATTCAAAGCACTTAGTAGCCAGCAGGTTGCGGGTTAATATCTACAATGACCATAAAAACAATTAACAACACCGGCCTTTAGAGGTCTTATTCAAGATATCTTTTCCATTCAATGGGCACTACTTCCCGGGGCCTATTGAATCTGAAGTTTTAACAGGGAGGTATTTTCATGAATGCCAATAACACCAATCTTCAATATCATCCCATGAATCTTGAGCTGGGAAAAAACGAACTGGACGAAATTCGTACTTTTTTTTCCTTTTGTGCCGATCACCAAACGGGTTCGCCAGGTTCATCGTTACTGTTTAATCTCTCGACGGCTGCAAAAGTTAACCACGTCACAGTACCGGCTGGAAACTCATACAACCAAACTCCATTCCTCAATGTCTCTGAAAAATTACCAATCGACAACCATTGGCTCGATCAAATGATGTGTGAGTTTCGGGATGATTTTTTAGCCCGGAATCCCGATACAAATTTTATTCACTTACACGATTATTTCCAAAAAGTTCGTGATTCATACACGGAAAGCATAGTCCGGTGTTTTAAAAATGAGCCGGAGAAAATGATCTCTGCATTAAATGGCATGAACCGCCTGATCGATCTAACGATAAGTACTATTGGCCAAACCATTGTTGACAGGGAAAACCAATTAATTGATGCACATCGCAACGAGACGGATAAACTGAACAGAGAATTTGAACAATTCGTCTACATCATTTCTCATGATTTACAACAACCACTTACCTCACTGATAAGTATTAATTCCATCCTGCAAGAGGAATTCCCTGAACTAATAGCCGATAAACCAGGTATATATCTTCAATATATCCGGTTGGCTTCCGAGCGTATGAGCACCATGATTACCGACTTGCTCAACCACTCAAGGATAGGAAGATGGAGCCA
>DATFNI010000247.1:0-3591 GCA_035266485.1 Balneolales bacterium | reverse complement strand
TGGCCTTCGGGAAGCAATCCTCCTTTGATCTGAAGGTCCGCCGATCCATCATCCTTGCTCTCAGAAAAGGTATAGCGTTTTACATTTTCAGGATCGGGATCATTTCTGTTTCCTGCCTTTTCAATTGCTTCTTCTACTTCCTTTCTCGACTCTTTCTCAAGCTCCGTCCATTCACTTTTGCTGAGAATATCGGGAACTAGCCAGCCTTTCAACCGATTCAGCGGGTCTCTTTTCTTCTCTTCCTTCAGAATCTTCTCTGATTTATAGGACTGATTATCCTGGTAAGAATGGCCATTCAATCGAGGAACGGTTAACCGAACCAGCACCGGACCCTTTCTCTCACGAACATATTGAACTGACTGCTCTAAAAGATCAGCCACTTCTGACGGGTTAGTCCCGTCACCGTCGAAAATCCTGAGATTCTTAAAGGAATAGAGGTTTTTGGCAATATTGCCACCCGGGGTTTGGAATTTACTTTGCACTGAAATCCCATACCCATTGTCTTCTATATAAAACAAAAGCGGCAGATTCTGGGCGGTGGCTATTGTCAACGACGACCAGAAGCCATTAGTGGCAACGGATCCGTCGCCACCCAACACGACAGAAATGGCACCTTCATACTCTTTCTCTTTCAGAACGTTGCGGCGGTATTCGATGGCCTGTGCCCAGCCTACAGCCGGTGTGTATTGCGAACCGACATCACCGGCCATTGGAAGAACAGTGGGACCATCATTCCCCGGCATATTGCAAACAACTCCGATGTCGCGGCCGTCACTATATCCCCCGGATTTCATCATGGGGGCAGCAACAGCATCTTCAAGAGACAATCCCGAAGCCAGCATCAAGGGCCGGGACCGGTAGTAAGCACTGATCCCGTCGTGCTTATGGTTGATGAAAGATGCCAGCAGGATTTGCCCCAATTCGTGCCCGCGTGCTGAAAACTGGTACAACACCTTTTTATCAGGAACCAGTTTTATCTCTTCAATTTCATCAATAAAACGGGAATGAAGAAGGGTTCGGGCTATAGTTTTCCAGTCTCTTTTATGAATAGCAGGGTGGGCGACGGCTTCTCCGGCTTCTGATTGTACGTTCATGGCGTTTATATAGTAGAATATTGAGGAATTTCCGGCTGGTACTGAATCCGTTACAAATAGATGTCTTTGTAACTGTCTTCGAAATGCTTCATTTCCCGATCGGTTCCAATGGTTATACGGACACCATTCGGCATGCCGAATCCATTCAGCTGCCGTAATATTACTCCGCGCTTCAGCATCTCCTGAGTGAAATGGTTAGCTTCTGTTTCACTCTTAAAAACCAGCATTACGGCATTGGCATAACTCGGCACATACCTCAGACCATTGCTGTCACAGAAATGATATAGCCGTTCTTTCCCTGTCCCGACCATCTCCCGTGTCTTTTCAATGAAGTCCTGATCAGACAATGCCGCTTCCGCAGCAACCTGCGCCGTGACAGACGGTTCAAAGGTAAATTTCACTTTATACATATCCCTGATCAGTTCTTCCGGGCCAACGGCATAACCGACACGCAGCCCGGCCAGTCCGTAGGCTTTGGAAAAGGTGCGAAGGGTAACCACGTTGTCATAGCCCATTCCGATCGTGTTCGGATAGTCCGGCTCATCCTCAGCAAATTCGAAGTATGCCTCATCAACAACCACAATCACGTCTTCCGGTATTCGTGACATAAATACTTCGAATTCTGTCTTCGTCACATATGTTCCGGTGGGATTGTTGGGGTTTGCGATATAGATCATACGGGTTTGATCATTGACGGCATCGGCTATAGCCGGGAGGTCGAAGCGATAATCTTTCGTCAAAGGAATCAGATCCCGTTCAACGCCCCGAATCTGTGTCTGAATCCGGAATCCCAGGAAAGTGACATCAGCAGTAATGGCATGATCACGCTGCTGGAGGAAGGTTCTCGCAAGAGCACCAATAAGACTTTCAGAGCCGGCTCCGGCTATGATCTGCGTATCTTTGACTCCAAGTTTTCGGGCGAGGAGACGGCACAAGTCCCGGGAAGCAGAGTCCGGATAATCCTGGACAACAGCAAGGGATTTGGCTATTGCCTCGGTTACCTTTGGACTACATCCCAGCCTGTTTTCATTTGATGCCAGTTTGGAAATTCTGGCAGGATGATAGGCAGCCCGCACTTCGGCTAGGGTTTTACCCGGCACATAAGGATGTAATTCCTCAATATGCCATGGAATCTTTATATGCTTGTGTTCTACCAACATTAATAATTTCCTTGTTTTAGTAAATGCAGTAATAAAAAGATCAGTTCCAACATTTATGATACAGGTATTAAACTCTCAGATATGGCATTAATATCTTAAAAAAGCGCTTTTTTAAAAAGTTAAATATGCTTGATTAGGGTATCTGAATAATCGGATTTCTTTAAAACTGACGGCATCCTGTCTGCCGTTTAACTTAACATCTATACTTTTACTATTTTGGCCTGAACATTAATGAAATTTGACATACCCAATTCTGAATTTTCTTCTGAACGATCGAGAGATTATACCATCATCTACTCCCGTATTTATGAAAAAACGATTCCTCACCCTGCTGCTTTTCATTAGTTTTACCATTCCTCTTGCACAATGCCAGGCACAGGCACTAAAAGTCGTACTATCCGACACGTTTATCGGTACTTTTAACGGTGCCCTCCTTGGTGGCGGTACCATGCTTCTCAGAAATAACAGCAAAGATTTGGGCCCAATGCGTTTTGGTGTCGGATTTGGTACCCTTTACGGCCTGGGAATTGGTTTTTATGATCTGTCTAAGATCCGGAGTAATACTCACTATGAGGTAAACGGAGTACTCAATTCAGCAGGTAATTCGGCTACACTCATTCTCACTGATACTTTTTACGGAGGAGCAACAGGTACGCTTGTGGGAATGGCTGTGAGTTTGATGGCCAACAGCAAGGTAACAGAAGGACTCCGATATGGTGCAGGCATCGGCGTATGGAGCGGCTTTGCTTTTGGCGTAGTGGATGCCCTGGTAATCAGTAAATCAAAATACCAGTCAAAATTTGGCCATTATCGATTATCTGATGCGACACCCGGAATCATCAAGGTTCAGACAGGATCCAACGTTGGCCTGTCCTTCCTGAACCCCGATGTTATCCAGGTAAAATCGATCAGGAATCAAGTTCCCGTCTCACAATATAAATTTGCGATGAACGTGGTGAACGTGCGCCTTCCTCTGTAGGAAAGTCAATCCTCTTCATCGTGATCGTGGTCGTGGTCATCCTCCGAGACGTTCGTCAACGCTTTCAGAAGGGCTTTAACCGTCTGGACATGACCGGCCAGAGAAGGGTGGAGGCCATCGTTGAGGTAATTCCAGGCCTCAGGCGGACGTCCCATCCGGTTGCCTAAGGGATCTACGATATAACCCGATTTCCCGGATATCACGTCGCGATATTGAATAAGATCCTTCTCCTGAATTATTGTGTTGAACTCGGGCGACTCGTCCATCATCTCCTCAATGACGGGTGGCGGTGTAATCCAGATCACCGGATTTTTCGTGATATCTTTAACTGCCAGACCGAGGGTATTCAGATTTTCCC
>DATFNI010000246.1:0-15606 GCA_035266485.1 Balneolales bacterium | reverse complement strand
ATTCATAATTATTGAATTTTTTTGAATTAGAACTGCCAGATCTCGCAGATCTGGCAGTTAAGGTTGTATGACGCAAAAGATAGATTTCGCCCTTGATGTAGTTTATTAACAATCGAAGTAACATTAGTTCTTATACGTTAGCACGCGTCCCCAGAGACTTTTGGTTCCCCAGATACCGCGCCGCAGTGTCTCCAGTTGTACGATTTGACTGTGATCCACGAACAGATTCACTTCGGGTCCATAGTTCTTTACGTACCAGGCAAACACATCCGGATCAGCCGCTTCGAACATCAGCTTCTCCAGTCCGACTTCGTTGATGAACGTTGCCGGAACATCCGTTCTCCACGGATCGGCATTTTCAGTGATGCCCTCCGACTCGATTTGTATCATATGGGCACCCGCTTCAATAAAGCGCTTAATCTGTTTGACGGCATAACCGGTATCAAGCGTGCCCTCAGCCTGTAGCTCGCCGGTAGAGGTATCCCCTCCGGCGCCAAACTGGATACCGATCTCGGGTTTCGCTTTAAGTCCCCCTTTCTGCACCTTTTCGATTAGCCGCAGCCAGTCGTCGGTGGGCAGCGTAATGAATCCTGCCGATAACTCGATAATATCGAAGCCGTAATCTTTGCAGGTCTCGATGTAGTTGTCAACGGCTTCTTTACCCTGGGTCAGTACCCATTCTATAAAACCGCCGGTGGATACCAACGCGTCGTGTTCGTGGGCAATGTCGATCAGTTCAGTCACCGCCTTTCTGGGCATGAGCGAAAAGGATCCGCCCGAAAATTTCAGTGAATCAACATATTCTCCCATCGTTTCCATAATATCCTTCAGGTAGCGTTTGCCCATCACGGCATAATAGGGGCCGCGGATTTCGGTAACACCGATGCTTCTGGGCTTGGCCGCCCGTTCGTTTTTATTTAAAAAGTCGAAAGTTTTATCGTTAGCCATAATAGTATTCTTCTTGGTTTACAGGAGGCTTTACGATACCCATCTGACGGCTTCAGGATATTGCGTTAATTCGGGATTAATCAATCTAAGCCGTCTGACGGGTATGTCTTTCTCCATAATTATTCGATCCGGCGTTAATGACCGGTCTTTACATTTTTCAGTAACCTCATAAGATCGGTCACCTTATTTTTCTCAAAATTTTTAACCGTTTCTTTTATTTGTTCGCGCAAAGTGGACGAAGTATGAGGCTCAGCCAGCGCTTCAAATTTTTGAGTTACCGTTTCCCAGCTCATGGGCCGGGTATGGAAGCCTTCATAGTCACTTTTCTCGATTTGATGTGCTTCTCCAAAAACAGTATGTGGATAGGCGAGCCCTTTCCAATTGGAAAGAGCACCCGTTCTTGTCACTCGCAGGGCCCTCACAGGCGCACCTTCCAGAGCTCCGATAGCCGTTCCTAATGAATCGAGGAGACGTATTTGCAGCTGCCCAACCGCATGTTCGGACAAGTCATCAAATTCTGTGTTATCTACAAATGTTGCTAAATCGTGTAAAATCATAGTAGCCCAACTTTTCCGGACAGATTTTAGGATGGTCCTTTTATTGTCCATCCTTCATTCATTGGAATATCATATGTGCAAGAGGAATCACCTTCGGCAATATGGGCTGTTCTCCTGGTCTGCTCATTAAGCAACTTTCTATAAAACATAGCCTCGAGCTTGCAAGGCAGGCGCGTCTCTTTTATCACTTCTCCAAAAGGACAGTTACATTCTTTGACCGTTAGCTGCTTGTCTTTTTTATCAAGCTTCAGTTCGGGCATGAATCCCTCCTCTTCGAGCATCTGTGCCAATGCTTTTAATCGCAGTTCGGGATCATTGTCCGAGGCTTCATTCATACGTCTCTTTGCCTTAACAAAACGCTCATTCCAGAAACCTTCAAAAAATAATTTAAGGGTCTCTTCATCATCCCTCGACTTAAGGAACTCAATCAGTCCTTTGATAAGTGCAGACTCATAAGACGGAAAAAGGCGGTCCCCTTTCTTGGTTAGCTGATATCGCATGCTGGGTCGACCGGGACCTGATCGGACGGTTTCATGTGTTACATATCCGTCCCGTTCCAACTGTAGTATATGGCCCCTCAGCGCGGTCTTCCCTAATTTCGTATGTCTAACAGCCTGATCCAGTGAGAGAGAACCTTGTCGTTTTATCAGATCAAGTAATTCTTTTTTTGTATCATAAAACATGGCGGATCATCTTTATTCAGTTTTGTGTAAACAGATTATAAACGTCTGATCTTTTGCTTAATAAGTTGTCCAGTGCTGGAAATGCAGTTCTTTCTAACCCACTGCCATACCTATTTCTCATTCCATCGCCGGAGACCTGTACGTCAATTGATCCCAAGAGATAACCGGATTTAGGATCGGCTGAGATAATTTGAGCGATGGTCGTATCCGGTGTCACGGTAGCCAAAGAAATCAGATTTTGATTTGTATTCACCATTGTTACTCCTTTCCATCATTCAGGTCATTTCCAAAGTAACTATCTTACAGTGATAAAACAATAAAATCTATTATAATAGTTTTTATAGTTGAAAATGGTTTTGCCAAACGATACGTTGTTTTTTAAGCAACCCAAAACTCTATAATTGCGATGAACTATGGCTTACGTAGTAACTGAACCTTGTATCCGGTGTAAATACACTGATTGTGCAGCCGTTTGTCCCGTTGATGCTTTCCGGGAAGGACCTAACTTTTTAGCCATTAATCCGGATGAATGTATCGATTGTGATGCCTGTGTATCCGAATGTCCGGTGAATGCGATCTATCCCGACGACGAGGTCCCTGAAGAATGGGAAGACTATATTGAGCTGAATGACAGACTCTCACAGAAGTGGACCACGCAGGTAATCAATGAAGCTAAGGATCCGCTACCTGATGCGGAAGAATGGGCCGAAGTGGAGCATAAGCGCGAATATCTCAAAGAAGAGTGGGATGATGAGGCCGCTGTTTCCGCTAACTCCTGAATGTAGTCGTCGTACTTAAATACAACTTTAAACACTATAAAGAAAACGATGCCTGAATTGGAAGTGCTGAGATCCGGGAGCACCGTAAAGGCTTTACAAATTACCGGAAGGGCCGGAATGACGATGCCTCCGCATCACGAACTGGCGAAGCAATGATTATCGTGCAAAAAAGGAGGCAGTGCTGAAAATGAATGGCACCGAACATCCACTTGAGGAAGGCAATGTATTCAATATTTCAGCCGGTAAACCACACATTCTTGTGCTAAAAACGGATTTTACGAGTCTTGTAGGGATGGCACGTTATTTCGTCATTGAATTTGAAAACAAGACAAAACTGAATATTAGTTGATCGGTCCCTTTAAATCATCGAACGAGTAGGAAAAGAAGAAAGGGACAAATTCTTCGGAGGAGATGTCAGCAAGAATATCAACGAAAAATAATGATAAAAAGCTTCCTTGCTCCTATAGGAGTTTTCTCAGGTTAAACTCCGTAGTGGCTAACAGTGGGTCGAGTTGATCTACGATTTGCCAGAACTGCTATCAACTCACAAACAAAGTTCACGATGTGACTCGAAAGATTTAAGACCTGGAGAAGATTTTAAAAGTATTGACGGAACTGATGGATTCATGCCGGATGAATACGAATACAGTGGGTTGTGTTATCCCGAATGCCCTGGAAGGGGAAAATGAATTTGGAGAGAGACTTTGACCGAGCGTTCGCAAGTATGACCTCTTTTTGAGTAGCTACATAAGGATGTGATTGTAACTTCAAGATTGAATGGATGGATGGATGGATGAATGAGTGATTGTGCGGGAGTTTGTCATTCATTCATCGAAACAGCCATCCTTCCATACATACCTGAACCTTAAAATAATTTTAGTTGACATACTATAGGGGGGTATGGTATATTGAGTATAGGAATTAACACTGAGAGGTAAAATGATGACCCATAAGTGAAGAGAGAACGGATTGATAAGGTAATTATGACTTTGCCACGCTTCAGATAAACAGGGTAGCATTAATTACCGGATAATCATTGAACATGTAACATAAAGTTGAACGGCTATATCATGAGCGAAAAATCTGAGGAATAATCACAATGACAACAACTAAAGTGCAAAACGACTACCAGGTTGACCGAAGGGCCACCAGTCATGTGAGAAATCGTTATTCCCTCTTTTCTCACGTCTACGACATCATGGAATGGCCAATTGAAAGGTGGGCATATCAAGACTGGAGAAAGCAGCTTTGGGCGGGTTTACCGTCCGGCGACATCCTGGAAATCGGAGCAGGTACCGGCAAAAATATTCCTTATTATCGATCCGATATGGAAATCGCCGCCATCGATTTGACGCCGGCAATGCTTGGTCGATATGAGAAAAGGCTTAAAGCAAATCCGGTTGAAGATATTCATGCAGTTCCTGTCATTATGGACGCTCAGGATCTCACTTTTGAAGATGATACTTTCGATGCCGTGGTTGCCACTTTCGTTTTTTGTTCTGTGCCCGATCCGGTGCGCGGACTTTCCGATGCCCTGAGAGTTACACGTCCCGGGGGAGAATTACACCTGCTCGAACATATGGCTGCCGATTCGTCCGGACTCAGGGGATTCATGAGAGAGCTTGACAGGCCCTTTCATTACCTGACCGGCGTCCATATCGCCCGGGAAACAGTAGCTAATGTTCAGAAATCCGGCTGGACGATTGAAAGTATACAGGTCCTGAATGGATCAGGGATTTTTAAAAAGATTGTCGCCCGGAAAGTCTAATGGAATTCTTATAACGAGTCATGGTCAATCATTCACCACTCATACTGCTAACTTTTTTCCCACTCTTCAATTATATCTTCCTGACTAAATCATAGTTGCGATCATTACACCTGAAATGGTATAATGGTATCCTCATTTCTTTTCGGAACCTTCCCCTAAAGCATCTTCAGCCAGCAGATTTTCAAACCGTCCATACCGCAAAGATAGTGTCGGCAACACAAGCAGATTAAGTACTGTGGATGTGATCAACCCGCCCAGGATCACTACCGCCATCGGACCTTCAATTTCCCGGCCGGCGGCACCACTGCCCAGAGCAAGAGGTAACAGACCGAGCCCGGTAACCAGTGCGGTCATCAAAATCGGGGCCAGCCGTTCTGAGGCACCTTTAATGGCCGTGTCAAAATTCCAGCTATGACCTTCCACATTCACCAGATGTTGGAAATGAGAAATCATCATGATCCCGTTTCGTAAGGTGATTCCAAACAGAGTTACGAAACCAACCATCGACCCCAACGACAAACTACCACCAGTCATCCATGCTGCCAATACCCCGCCAACCAGGGCAAAGGGAAGATTGAGGATGATCAACAATAAATTGCGATAATGTCTCATCACAACGGAGAGGATGATAATAATGCCGGTCAGAGCTATCAGGCTGTACATCAACAAATCCCTGCGGGATTGCGCTTGTGCTTCTGCTGTACCGGTAAATGTAACATAGGTACCGGCCGGGAACCTGATTTTGCTATGGATCTCTTTCTGTGCCCGGCTAACAAAAGCACTTGCATTGCCACCGGCCACATTGCAGGTGACCACCTGAACCCTACGGGCACCTTCATGCAAGATGGAATAGGGCCCGGATGCTTCATAGATATCCGCTAATTGATCCACCTTTATAAAAGCACCCGTCGGGCTCATTAACGGGAGGCTACCGACCGCCGACAAGCTTTTACGCAATTTGTTGTTTAAAATCATCGTGACATCAATAGTCCGGTTACCTTTGTAAACCTGGCCGACGGTCAACCCTTTATAAAAAATGCCGAATTTATTCATTACTTCGACAGGGGTGAACCCCCAGCGCTCCAGGGCTTTTTTGCGTAGCCGGATCACCAGATGGGGCGTGCTGGGCGGTGACTGTATGCGTACATCACGCGCGTCGGGCAACCTGTTAAGCAGATCCCGGATTTGCGTTACCTTCTCACCAAGCACTTTAAGATTATTACCGAAAATATTAACAACCACTGCAGCAGTATATCCGGAGAGGGTTTCATCAATTCGTTCGGTCAGAAAGGTTTCAAGAGTAAATGTCGCACCGGTGAATTTGGACAATGTGTTGCGAATAGCGTTTTGTGCCCTATCATACTCGCCTTTGGGAATCGGCTTCAGGTCCAGATCGATCTCACTTTGGTGGGGACCGTTGATGTCTTCTGCTTCCCGGGTCTGACCGATTTTTTGGGCAAAGGCACGAACATAGGGCAGCTTGAGCAGGGCCCGGCCAACTCTTCGGCCAAGGGCTTCGGATTGTGTGATCGAACTGCCCGGCAAAAGATTCATCTCAACCACGTAATGTCCCTCTCTTAATTCCGGCAGAAACTGTTCGTTTAAGAAGGGCAGGACAGCCAATCCCACAATAATCAGACAGACAACGCCAGCCATGATCAGCCGGGGATAGTGTTCCACCACACGAAGCAACGAGATGTATTTTCGTTTCAGCCACATAACAAGTGGAGGTTCGGCCCGGGTGATCTTTTTTGTTTGCAGTAAGATCAGGCTCAGTGCCGGGGTAAGCGTGACAGCAACGAGTAAGGAAGCAAGAATAGCCAGGATATAAGCAATGCCCAGTGGCGCAAACAGTTTCCCGGCCACTCCGGAAATGGACAGAATCGGAAGGAAAACCAGGATCACGGTAAATGTGGCATAAACCACGGCACTGCGAACTTCGAGAGAGGCATCAAAAACGACCTTGACCGCCGGCCGTGGACGCTCAGCATGACGATTTTCGAGCAGTCTCCGGAGGATATTTTCCACATCGATGACCGCATCATCTACCACTTCGCCGATCGCGATGGCCAGGCCACCCAGCGTCATCGTATTCAGGGAAAGTCCGAATTTGTCCAGGATGATAATTGCTGTTAACAACGAAATAGGAATGGCCGCACAGGAAATAGCGGCAGTGCGGAGATTGAACAGGAATAATGACAGGACAATGATAACCAGCAATCCACCAAGCAACAGATCCGTATCCAGGTTGTGGATGGCCGTTTGTATGAAGTTGGCGGGACGAAACAGATGACTGTACAACTCCACATGTTGGGCTTTTAACCCCGGCTCCAAACTTTTCAGAGCTTTCTCAACCCTGTGTGTGACCTCAATGGTATTGGCTCCGTACTGCGAAACGACATTTAAAATGACGCCATCTTTTCCATTGATGGTTGCCGAACCGGCCGGCGGAGCGTAACCAATCCTGACATCGGCTACATCACCCAGCGTGACGTTTTCACCATTATCATGACGAATCACGGTATGTTCTATTTCATCCGGGGTTGCTGACTGACCGGAAACTTTAAGGGTGACCTGTTGATTGCCTGTATCGATAAATCCGGCTCCCCGCACACCGGTGGCTTCCCTGGCCGCGGCCACGATCTCTCCTAACGAGATATGATAACGATACATGGCATCCGGCTTTAACTGGATCTGCAGCTCTTCCACCTCCTTCCCAAAAACGGGAACACTTGCCACGCCGGGAACAGCCAGAAGCTGTGGTTTAATCGTCCACTGTGCAATGGTTCGCAGCTTCATTAACGACCGCCCCGATTTATCGGGGGAAGTTAATCCAATGACCAGTATCCTGCGCATAGTGGAGGTCAGCGGAGTCATAACCGGCGCTTTGACTTCCTGAGGCAGTGAACTTGCAACGGTACTTAACCGTTCGGCAATGATTTGCCGGTCGCGATAGATATCGCTGTTGTCCCTGAAGGTGAGGGTAATCACAGATATCCCCTGGATGGAACCCGATCGCATCGACTTCAAATCGCGGGATCCGTTCAGTACATTTTCGATAGGCTGGGTAACCAGTTGTTCTACCTGAACCGGTGAGAGTCCCTGTGCCTCGGTTTGGATGACAACTTCCGGCGGGGCGAAATCAGGGAATATTTTATATCGCACCCTGGTAAGGAGATAAGCGCCATAAAGCACCAGGACCGTTGCCAGGGCAATGATGATGCCTTTGTATTTCAGGGAAAAACGAACGATGCGAGAGAGGATACCGCGGGATTCCATCAGTCGTCATCTCCATCATTTTCTCCCGCAGAAACTGTTGGGACACCAGCCAGCAACTCCTTTTCCAATAGAAACTGAACGCCGGATACCACCAGGTTGTCACTATGATGAATCGGAATAATATCTGTTCCAACATACCAATGGCTGTCGCTGAATGGGACGCCAGCCATTGAATATCGATCAAATTGTTTGGTGCCTCGCTTTATATAAATCCATGGTTCACCCTGCCACCAAACCACGGCTGAATCGGGAATAACAATAACAGGCTGTTTTTTTCCAACCGGCACTTCGGCAATTACATTCGTTCCCGGAGCCAAAATGACCGGTGAATGGTTGACCAGGTAATAATAGCCCGTATGCTGGAATTGCGGATCCAACCCCGGAGATGGCGAGATAAACCGTGCAGGAAACATTTGTTGTTTGGTAACACCAACAGACACTTCTTTTGGTGGAAAGGTCTCGTGAACATGGATTGGTCCGGCAGGAGTGACCTGAACAAGCCAGGTCCGCTGTCTGATGATGCGTTGAATGACATTGTTGTTAGTCTGTAACCAATGGGTGATCACCGGTCCCCAGACTTGCCGACTACTATCAACAAGCGAACGAAGATCCTGTTTCGACTCCGCCAGATCCGCCTGATCCGAAACCCATTCCATACGGGCAGTCTGGTAGTCTTCCTGTGATGTACTATGGTGCCGGTAAAGGGTGTCCAGTCGCTTGTACTCTTGGTGGCTGACCTGGAGTTGTGCTTTATATTTGCGAATGAGCTGGGTTTCTTTGACATACTGGTTTTGCAAAGTAACCAGTCCTGCCGGCGAGAGAACGACTCCGTAGGCATCGAGGTGTTCCTGATAACTACCCGAATCAGGACGAGCCACACGAATTCCTTCCAGCTTCTGTGTCTGCAGATTGATTTTTACTCCGGGATTTGCTATCCGGGTCTGCGTCGTATCAGACGGTAATTTTTCGGAGTGTTTATCGGATCGGGACCGGTTGCATGCAACCAGACCGGTGAAAATCAAAAGAATCCAGATCCGGTTCAGTTTGTAATTATCCATAGCTGCCTGATACCATGCTAACTTCCTTATTGGCAGGAGTTTGCGGTATTATAAATGATATTGATATGTAAACTATCGAAACAGCTATTGGAACGCCATTACAATTGGATTACAAAATAGGGATTCCGTCGGGGCGTATTTGTTTCATGCAGTTACAAAGCAGTACGTAGGCTGACAAAACCGTCAAAGATTGTAGAAGATTGGGAGGGGCAGCGTTACTTTCTTGCTTAATTCAGTTCTACCCATTCACTACCACTGTCATCCTGATTTTTTTCTGTTTACCGAAAAAAGTAGGATCTCGTATATCATGGCACCGAGCCTGTAAAGACACTTAAAGGATCGCTGCCCGTCACGAACGGGATTCTACGTATTCCCGGCAAGCGGGAATGCATCGGAATGACATCCCGTGCTGTACCTCACCCCAACCTCCCGAAGGCATTTGGGACAAGCTATCTCCGTATGCATGGAGAGGGGCTATCTTTAATTCTTGTTTGTGAGAATCCGCCTTCGGGGGGACGTAATCCTTTTCAATTCCTCCCATTCTTCTCATCCTTCGGCGGGCGAAGTCCGCGTCATCTGTGTCGTCCGTGTTCTATTCTTCCTGAGACGTCAGTCACCCAATGGAAAACGCAGCAATACCCGTGTACCTTGGCCAGGCTCGCTGGTGATGGTCACTTCTCCCTTATGAAGCTTCATGATAGCCTTTACAATCGATAATCCAAGGCCTGAGCCATCCTTGCTGCCGGTCCGTGATCGATCCGCACGGTAAAATCGGTCGAAAATATGGGTGAGATCATCCCGTGCTATCCCACATCCTGAATCGTTAATTTCTATTTCTGTATCGTCCGATTGGTTACGAATGATAAGATTGATGGCCCCATGGTCCGGGGTGAATTTCACGGCATTACTGATAACGTTATTAATCACCCTGCGATAAAGAACGGGATCTGCACTTACCTGACCATCCCCCTCTAAGGCAATCGATAGATGGCTTTCATCGCACAGTGGTTTGTAGAAATCAATGATGGATACCAGAGATTCCCGGGCATCCATATTTTTTTTATGAATGCTGATTTCGGTTTTATCAGCCCGGGCGAGGAACAACAGACTTTCGATCATGGTGACCAGTCGCTCATATTCCTCCATGTTTGATTCAAGGACCCTGCGGTAATCCCCGGCAGTACGGTTCTTACCGAGAGCGACTTCCGTCTCACCAATAAGATTATGAATCGGAGTACGCAGTTCATGTGCCAGGTCCGCTGAAAATTGTCGCAAACGCAGGAAAGAATCCTCCAGTCGGGTAAGCATACCATCAAAAGACTCGGCCAGCACAACCAATTCCTCCGGCCAGGGTTTGGAACCAATACGTTCGTGAAGCCTGTTTGAGGAGATCTTGCCAATGGCCCGGGTGATCTCGTTCAGCGGCTGCAGCCCTTTTCGAGTGATTATCACACCCAGGAGACCTGCCAGCAGGAAACCGGCTATCAATACGATGATCATCACTCGTTTATAATCATCGATCAAGGCACGCTCATAGGAAATGTCCAGGGCAATTTGTATCAGGTAGGGATTTCTTCCGTCCCGGTTGTCGGTAGCCAACGCCGATACCAGCAGGTACCACTTGCCGTTGGCTGCCTGCCACCGGACGCCTTTAATCGGTTTAGCCTTTACTCCGACGGGTCCGGGGAATGCAGATTTTTTAAGAATATGCGAGAAGTTCATAGACTGGATAACCGTGTGGTCCTTGTCGTCCGCAATCCGGCTGTAATACTTGGCAAATTGCATGGCATCACTTTCCACTACCACTTCCTCTTCCAGTCGATTACGCGGATCACCCGCATCTTTGAGAATAGCCCTTGCTATTTGGACCTTATTTACCAGAAACCGGTAATCCTGGGACTGAAGATTCTGTTTTACGTCATGGAAAAGCAAAAAAAGAGTTATTCCGAGAATACAAACCAAAGAGGTTATATAAAGGATCATCAGACGCTGTGTTATCGACCAGGTTGCATGAACCTGGTGTTCGTCTGTATCTCCGGATTTGAGATATGTTTTTTTAGAATTCCTGGAAAACATAACCGACTCCCCGTATCGTATGTATTAGTTTCCGGCCAAACGGATCATCCACCTTGGCCCTTAATCGCCGAATTGCGACATCCACGACATTGGTACCTGTATCGAAATCGATGTCCCATACTTCTCGGGCAATCGTGCGTCGCGATAGAACTTCTCCTTTCCGTTGGACAAACAGGCTTAGTAATTCAAATTCCTTGGGAGTCAGATCGATAATGGATTGTTCGCGGGTTACTTCATGGTGGGTATAATCGACCCGAAGATCACCGGCACTAATGATTGAGGGTTTCGTCTGATTCTGCCGGCGTGTTACGGCATGAATACGGGCAAGCAGCTCTGAAAAGGCAAACGGTTTTACAAGGTAGTCATCGGCACCCAGTTCCAGCCCTTTTACGCGATCATCCACAGCATCGCGCGCCGTAAGAAAGAGCACCGGTGTGTTCCGGCCATCGGCTCTCAGCTTTTCAAGCACGGTCCACCCGTCGTAACCCGGGAGCATGACATCAAGGATGATGAGGTCATAACGATTTTTACAGGCAAGCGATAAACCGCCAGGTCCATCTTCGGCCACATCAAGGGTGACACCCTTTTCAGTGAGTCCTTTATGGAGAAAAGAGACCGTCTTTTTTTCGTCTTCTACAAGTAATACATGCATCCGGAACCGGTCATGTGTTTTTGATCTTTTGCAGAAGATACCCACTGCGATCGATGTCATCAATCATCCAATCCGGTCTCGCTGTTTAAAGGGCTAAAGCCCCGTCGTCACTTCTATAATTTACCGCTCGCCCCCCTTAAAAAAAATTCAGCTGCGATTCAGCAACGTTTAAGGTCCGCCGGCCTACCTTTTGCGGGACCAATATTTTCTCCAAACGTCGCTACCCGGGTATTGATAAAAAAGAAGCACTGGCAAGTCTGCAGGCATCAATGACCATCAATTTGAAAGGAGATCTCCAACAGTTGAGCGGCAGTGTTCCACAATCAACGCCCTAAAACTCGCCGTGATTTTTTTAATGGATTTTCTGTTCAACAAGCAATTCGACAACCGGAATTCGTTGCATAACCTGGGACATGGTTATATCAATTGGGTGATTTACCCCTGAATAACTAAATGGGACTTTCACCGGGTTTTTTATATGAATTGGAACAATTACAAGTTGAATAATTGCCCGAACACCCACACCCCGGCCACCGTATTGTGCGGTGGCCGGGGTGTTTTCTTCTTGTAACAGAACTGGCAGGGAATTATACGGGTCACACGTTCGTTGCGAGATATGAAATTGATGACTAATGGATACTACTAATGAAAACCCTGAAAATTATCATTGCGACGCTTCTGGCTGAAATCGTGCTTGGGATCATTTTTATCTATTCCGGCTTTTATAATGTGTCGGTGATGACTCCGGATCCTGGCATTATGACGTGGGCTCTTTCCACTACGAGCGACCGTTCCGTCGAGCATCATGCCGCAAACATTAAGATGCCTGACTTAGCTGACAGCACAATGATTGCACATGGCTTTAAACGCTATAACGAGATGTGTGTGGGCTGTCACGGAGCTCCTGGTGTTAAGAGGGGAGATGGAGGTAAGGGACTGGATCCTCATCCGCCGGATTTGGCAAGATCGGCGAAAGAAATGCCTGCTAAAAATCTTTTCTGGGTAATAAAAAACGGGATCAAAAGCACCGGAATGCCATCCTTTGGAAAGACTCATTCCGATCAAAAGATACAGGACATCGTCGCGTTTCTGGAGCAAATGAAGAATATGACGCCGCAGCAGTATGCAATGATGAAAAAATCGACAGGTGCCGGCACCGGAGACACGGACTGATATAGAGCAGATATATCGACGGTAAATGCCTGATTGGATCTCCGAAAAAACGGACCGATCAGAAACAAATAATTCCGGTAGTATGTACGCATAGTTTGTAAACCGATAGCCGTTCAGTTTGAAGGAAATAGAACTGGTTTTCTGAAAGTTTATTAGTTGCAGTTTCTTATTAGAAAATCTCTGTCTTATTTCTTAAATATACGTTGTTAGAATAAGTACCGGCTTTTGGTCTATATGAAGCGTATTACTCTTATAACGATTCTTTTCACCCTCGTCCTCTTTGCTGATGGATATGCCCAGAATGGTAGTATTATTGAGGGAACCGTAAAAGACCATAAAACAGGAGAGCCGTTAGCGAATGTCAATGTCTATATAAATGGTTCTACAATTGGTACATCTACCAATAATGAAGGATTTTTCAAGCTGGAAGGTATCGCCCCGGGTGTCTACCCGTTGGTTTTCACAAGGATAGGGTATATTGCTGTGGAGAGAAGAGTTGTGCTTGGTAAAAATCAAATTGCCAAAGCGGAGACCGATCTGGAACCACACGTATACAATATGAAGGAAGTACAGGTGACAGGTACCTACCCGAAGAAATGGAAAAGGAGGCTTCAGGTATTTAAGGATGAGTTTCTGGGAAGTTCAGAGTTTGCCGATCAATGCGTAATCGTGAACCCGGAAGTGCTCGATTTTACCATAGACCATAAAACCGGTGATTTAGTTGCCCGCACAGATAGTGCGCTTATAATCATAAATAATGCGCTCGGATACCGGATGCGCATAAAGTTGATATCTTTCAGATGGCATGGTGAAACAGGAACATATAAAATATACCCCTTTTTCAAGGAGATGAAGCCGTCTTCGCCGATGCAGCTTAACGAGTGGAAGACAAACAGGGAAACAGCATACAAGTACTCAATACGTCATTTTCTCTTTGCATTGTATCACAACGCGGCACTAAAGGATGGTTACAGATACAAGTGGGGGATCTATCGGCTGAGTAACAAAAAGAACCAGGAAGAATTAGCTAAGAGAGGGCTAAGCAATGTACCCCTGACCGGATTTCGGATCGATAATGATGTGTCGGTCAGGTACGAAGCTACTGAATCGGAGATCATCAAATTGAAACCTAAGTATTTTTTTGTGGATTCAAATGGAAATCTGCTCAATCCCATATCAGTATCTCTGGCTGGCAATTGGGATAATTACCGTGTGGGGGCTTTAATTCCTTTCAATTACAAACCCAAAGATTGACACCGCTGGCCAGCTCTAAGGTCCATTTTGCGGATCAACAATGTAAGTCGCCAACGCTTGTATAAAGCATACCACAGTATATGCCATAATATCGCAAAAACATTTCCCATCTGAGAGTGATGGTGTATGTTAATATTGCAAGGAATACCGAATAATTGACCTGTTCCATTTACTGTAAATATACTCCCATGGTAAACATAGTTGAAGCATCGGAAAAAGATTATCAGGCTATTCGCTGGACTACGAATCAGGATTGGTCAGATGCATTTGGAAAAGCATCTACAGAGGCCCAGACCGGTTACATGCTTGAAATGATGTATGGCATCACATCATTAATGAAACAGCCTCGTGATAAAAGGCAAAAGGTTTGTCTGGCTGCCGATGATACCCGTTATTTGGGTTATGCAACCTATGAGACCGGTTATCGTGGGTTATCAAAGACGAAAATCCATAAAATTTTTATTCTCCCGTCTGAGCAGGATACGGGTATCGAAAAACTGCTCATCGATAAGGTTTCGAAGATTGCAAGAGAGAACAATAACCATATATTGGTCCTGAACGTCGACAGGGGCGATCCGGCTTTAGCGATGTATGAAAAACTTGGATTTTGTAAAACCGGCTGCGAAAATGTTCTGATAGGAATTTCGCTCCTGATGGAAGATTATATCATGGAGAAAGCTTTGTTTACGGATCAGTATAACTGATTTAAGTTACTCTCATAGGTGATGGCCCGGGTCTCAACAGCTTTTTGCCATTATCTGGGTTCGTCATAGGGTACAAGTGAGGTCAGGCATTATCATAACAAAGCAACGCAATTTTTCTTTACTCTTCCTGGGGTCATGGAAATTGAGATAGAGGGCAAAATCCATCGGTTCAATCAATATGAAGGAATCGAAGTCCGGTCACTTTTACCCCATCAGGTATTCAATAAATCGAACAATAGCCTCGAATTTCTGGTTATTTCGCATCCCAATTCAAAAGAGGACCGCGTGATTACTCAGCGTCAATCTGAAAGTCAGGACTGGCGGTAAGGGGATTTTTTCGTACGAAATTGTCAAATCTCTGGGGGATATTCCGCACATATTATCGATGCAGGAATGAAGAGGCATAGCTGCTAATCAGGATACGTAATCCGGGAACGATGACGGGTTGGAATGCCTTTAATGATGCGTTGTGAATACAGATAAACACATCAGGACAGACCTTCAGCAGAAAGTATTTAATTGACTGGTCCGTCGGATGACAGATAGTATTTGAGGACATTGCAAATCATTCAAAACGTAAAAATTTATCACGATGGAAAAGATGACCGATCAAACCGCACTTACTTTTAAAATCGGTGGAGAACATGAAGTAAACAGACTGGGATATGGTGCCAT
>DATFNI010000245.1:0-8604 GCA_035266485.1 Balneolales bacterium | reverse complement strand
GGAGCGTGGCGTTTCATTGCCAACGGACCAGATGATGATGCTGGCCCTGTTGCGGTCGCGTGTGATCTCTTCGGTCAATTGTTGAGAAGCCAGTTTGTAGGTGTAAGGGTTGTCGAATTGCACGGTCCAATAGACCGGGATCTCCGACCAGACCAGTAATCCCATTTTGTCGGCTTCGCGCAGCATCGCTTCGTTATGCGGGTAATGTGCAAGACGCACGTAATTGCAATCCAGTTCCTTTGCCCAGGTCAGCAACGTGCGGTCATCTTCGCGGCTATACGCACGTCCACCGCGCATTGGTGCTTCCTCGTGAATGGAGATTCCTCTGAGGAAGATGGGTTTCCCGTTAAGCAGGATTTGTGTCCCGTCAACCTTAATGGTCCGGAAACCGATGTCATCATGCAGGGTATCACTCCCTTCAATCAATTGCACATCATATAGTTTAGGATGTTCCGGCGACCACTTTTTGAGATTGGTCTTTACCGTAAACGATCCATACCCCCTGGTATCTGTCGTAATTACCCTGGTTGTCCTGGCTTCCGGAATCCTCAGTTTCACCTTTTGAGATAAATCGGAACCATCAAGCTGCACCCATCCTTTAATATCTTTCGAATTATCAGGGTCAAGCTGAACACTGTACGATCTAACAAATGTGGATGGGGTCTCGACAAGAAGGACGCGTCGGGTCAGTCCGCCATAGTTCCACCAGTCGGTGTTGAGCGTCGGCACCCCGTCTTTGTGACGCTTGTTATCCACCTTCACGACGATCGTGTTTTCGCCGGGTTTCAGATCTTTTGTTATCTCAAACTGAAACGGGGTGAACCCTCCGGTGTGCATGCCGAGTTGTTTCCCATTCAGATATACATGGGCCTCATAATTGGCGGCACCGAAATAAAGGAACAGCCTCCGGCCTGGTTTCAGATCGTAACGAAATGATTTCTTATACCAAATGGTACCCTCATAAAAAAACAGTTTGGGCCGCTGTGTATTCCAGTCGCCGGGGACGTGCAGTACATCGGTATCGACAAAATCGTATTCAACCAGGTCGCTTTTATTCTTCGGCTTTGCATCCATGAAATACCCATCGCGACGCGGCTTATACCGGTAATCGTAATATCCGTTTTCAAAGGGATCGACGATGATCGGCCAGTCGCCGTTGAGCGAGGTGACCTTGCGATGATCTACGTTAATCAAAAGGGAGTCCGGGGAAGATGCCTGCTGAGCCAGACCGCTGAAAAGAGTGAGAAGCAGAAGGATGACGCACATTTTTCTAAAATTGATGATTTACCACTCGAACGATTGACGTCATTATAGGAATCAATCACCGAATATGGAAGATCCCCGGGCATTATTTAAACCCACACATTTTCACTCTCATCCTGATTTTATTCCGCTTGCGGAATAAAGTAGGATCTCGCAGCCTCTGCGACTATTGAAGCATCTGACACGATCGTTGCGCCTTTCGACGAGATCCTCGGTTGATATACAGGTACATCAACTTCAGGATGTCATCTTTATATTTGGGCTATAAAGTAATCCCAAAATTTAACACGGCATTTTACTATCTCTTTCTCTATCCTTAGATCAATGAATTGACGGAACAGTAATAACAAGCATGCGACCTTACGAAAACGAAAGAGAATCACTTAAACGTGCCCTCGAAAACCAGATCCGGAGAGTAAATTCCAGGATTGAATACTATGATCAATGGGATAGTCGCATCTCAACGATACGTCTTATAGTTTTCCTCTGTGGAATTGTATTGGTTTATCTCACCGCCTGGATTGGCAATGCATGGCTTTTTACCGCTGCTATATTGATTTCTCTATCCGTTTTTATAGGTTTGGTCCGTCAACACCGAAAAATTGACAGCGCTCGCGATAAGGCCAAACGATGGATAACCATTCGGTCAACACACCTGGCTCGTATGTCACTTGATTGGGATAAGATCCCCGAACAACACGTTATTGAAATTAGCAGCCATCATCCTTTTGCCCATGAACTCAACATCATTGGCAGGCATTCGCTTCTGGAGTTGATGGATACAGCGATTTATCCCGGCGGCAGTAAAAAACTGACGACTTGGTTTACGGAAACGGAACCTGATCTTCCCGAACTTGAAGAACACAGAGCACTTGTCAGGGAGTTAAAACCATTATCCTATTTCAGAGATAGGCTGCAGTTAAAAGCGATGCAGGTACAGGCAAAGACCGATCCTCGTGATTGGGATATGGCAACTTTATTTGAGTGGCTAAAAATGGCCAAAGGCAGATCATACCTCAAAAGTCTTATACTCATCAGCTCATTGGCCGCAATAAACATCCTGATGATTGTCCTTTTTCTTATAGGGGTCGTAAAAGCCTATTTCATTGTGTCATTCGTGGTTTACTTATTTGTCTATAATTTACAGAGTAACAAGATAGAAGGCCTTTTCGATGATGCATACAGATTGGAAAAGTTGTTGCGCCGCTTCAGTAACATACTCGAGTATCTTGAGACCTATACTTACAAACCCGGCAGCAAGCTCTTTGATTTTTGTTCCATTTTTCATAAACCCCAGGATCGTCCATCCCGTTTTCTCAAAAAGATTATTCATCTGACGGCAGCCGCTTCGTTGGAAAAAAATGAAATTTTCCATGCCATAGTGAATTTTCTTGTGCCCTGGGATCTGTATTTCGCCCACCGCCTAAACCAGTACAAGGATACATTAACGGACAAATTGGAACCCTGGCTGGATCGTTTTTATGAGCTTGAGGCACTCTGTTCGATCGCCAATTTTTCATGGTTAAATCCCGATTATGTGTTCCCGGATATTATTTCTGGAGATAATGCTTGTGTACTGAAGGCAAATGATCTCGGACACCCGTTAATCAGACGAAAAACAAAGGTTACAAATGATCTTAAGATCGAACATACCGGCAGCCTCTTGCTGCTCACAGGTTCTAACATGTCTGGGAAGAGTACCTTTTTGAGGACACTGGGCATCAACTTGTGCCTCACCTTTGCAGGCGGGCCGGTTAGTGCTGCTGAATTTCAAACCATCCCTTTACGAATATTTTCCAGTATCAATGTGTCGGATTCTTTAGATGAGGGATTATCTCATTTTTATGCCGAGGTTAAACGATTGAGAGCCATGTTGGATGAATTGACAGGTAACAGCCAGTGGCCGCTTTTCTTTATGGTTGATGAGATTTTTAAGGGAACCAACAACAGGGAACGCCTGACCGGCAGTACCGCCCTGTTAAAATACGTGGCCGGTAAAAACGGCATCGGCGTCATATCCACCCATGATCTTGAGCTGGCACAACTCGAACAGGAGATACCTGAGCTCCATAACTGGCATTTTGAGGAAACGATTGAAAATGGCAGAATGAGCTTCAAATACAAACTCAATAAGGGTCCGTGCCCAACCACGAATGCTCTCAGGATTATGGAGATGGAAGGCTTGCCGGTGAAGGGCTGAAGTTTACTACAATATAAAAATGTCGATAGATTTATTATATTTCGACATAAGTTATTAACCTGTCGAAATCGTCGACATGTCTTTTTACCAGGAAGTTCCATATAACGATCTGCCGCTGTTGCCGCCAGATCAAGCGATTGAATCTGCAAGTGTTCTCAAGTCCGCTATCACAGCGAACCGGACGCTTGCCGAGTTGAAAGGTCGTGCCGACATCATTCCAAATCAATCTATTCTCATCAACAGCATTATCCTGCAGGAGGCTCGTGCCAGTTCTGAGATCGAAAATATCATTACCACTAACGATCGCCTGTTCGAAGCATTTACAGCAGCAGATCAGGATTACGATCCGCATACAAAAGAAGTGCTTCGTTATCGAGAGGCTTTGTGGATGGGTTATCGAAAGCTGAGAGATCACTCGCTGCTGACAGCCAATCTTTTTATTGATATCGTACAGACGATCAAACAAAATCAAGATGCTGTTCGGAAAGACAGCGGAACCGTGATTGCGAATCCCGGCACCAAGCAAATTATTTACACTCCTCCGGAAGGAGAACCTGTCATCAGAGAACTGCTGTCGAATCTCGAAAAATTTATAAATGATGATAGCGACGGACTGGATCCGCTTGTCAAAATGGCCGTCATTCATTACCAGTTTGAGGCAATCCATCCATTTTCTGATGGAAACGGACGAACGGGCCGGATCATCAATATCCTGTACCTGGTACAAAAAGAACTGCTGACTCTGCCTATCCTTTATCTGAGTGATTATATCATCAATCACAAATCGGAGTACTATCGTAAAATCCGAGAGGTGACCGAAAAAGGTGCCTGGGAACCGTGGATCCTTTTTGTGCTCGACGCAATCAGAATGACAGCCGATGAGACCATGCAGAAAATAGAATCCATAAAAGAATTGCTGGCCCGAACGATTGAAGAGGCACGGGAGAAACTGCCGGCACGGGTTTACTCAAAGGAATTAATCGAATTATTGTTTGAGCAGCCTTATTGTAAAGTCAGATTGCTTGTAGACAAGGGAATAGCCAAACGTCAGACCGCCGCTGAATATCTGAAAGAACTGGAGAATATCGGCATCTTACGGAGCAAGCAGGTCGGCAGGGAAAACCTGTATTTGAATGTACCGTTGTATGGCCTTCTTTCCGGAGAGAAATAATGGTACCACGCCTGGCCGGTGTGGCTTGTGCAGGCTTGGATGTCTGCGCAAGCGCAGAGGGTGGGCAGATATGTCGGCAATATCGACACATCAGATCGATATGTCGACAAAATAATGAAATTTCGATGTATTTTCTATAATGCGCTTTTGAGGGTCACAAAGTAACACTGAGCATTCATAAAGAGACACAGAGTAGATTCTGCAATCTATTCACCCGTATACTTTTCGATTTCATTGGTTCGTATATCTATGTACCTTCCTTTTGATTAAACCGAAATCAAACTCATGATATAACCTATGAAAGCGGAGCATATCGCCATTATCGGTGGTGGAAATCTGGGAGCATCAATTGCCGAAGGGCTCGTCCAAACCCACTTTATATCTCCTGAAGCCATCACCGTTACCCGTCGCAAGACCAGGCTAATACAACATCTTGCTGAACTTGGAATTAATATCAGCAATAACAATGTAGAAGCTGCTGCCAAAGCCGACATTGTCATCGTTGCCGTTCAGCCGAAACAGATGCATGATGTGCTCCTGGAAATCCGCCCCATTCTGGACCCGGAAAAACATGTCTTGATTTCAACGGCCGCCGGTTTCACGATACGTGATATCCGGGAAGTTGTGGGAAATAAGGTATCGGTAATGCGTGCGATGCCAAACACGGCTATCGCCATTCAGCAATCGATGACCTGCATCGCCTCCGATAATTCCAGTGATGAACAAAAGGAAATGGTGACATCACTGTTCGATAAACTGGGCAAAACGGCTTTCATCGAAGAAGACCTTATGGAATCTGCCACCGCCTTAGGCGCCTGCGGGATTGCATTCGCCCTTCGCTACATCCGTGCCACCACACAAGGCGGCATCGAGATTGGCTTCGAAGCCGATCTTGCCCAACTGATTGCTACACAAACGGTCAAAGGGGCGGCGTCTCTTTTGCTGGAAAAGTCACGTCATCCGGAAGAGGAGATCGATAAGGTGACGACACCCCGTGGCTGTACGATCGCCGGGCTAAACGAGATGGAACATCAGGGATTCAGCTCAGCTCTGATCAAAGGGGTGATCACCTCTTATAGTAAGATAGCAAAGCTGCAGGACTAACCAGTATCTGCCGAAAAATCTACCCGGGGCTATCTATATTTCAGGAATCTGCTTCCCCGGACGCATGTTGTATTTCGGGTATCCCAAAATGGACATAATCCTGTTTTTCGGCAGGGTTATCCATAGTGAGTGACTCGATTTCTAAAGCTTTCCATGCAAAACAGCCCACTTTAGTAGGATGATCTTCCACAAGGTAATCGCCTGGTACTTTGCGCAACAACCATAGTGTTAGAAAGTCTCCGCCGGCCCCCATAATAAACAACGCACCAAACCACAGGAATATCGGACTCTGAATGGCTATACCGATTGCCGCCGGTATGAATCCAACAACTAACCCGGGCATAATCACGCCCCATCTGTATGCTTTGACATTGAGCGGCACTTTACAATGGGCATATGGTGTGAGGAGCTTCCAGTGCATTCCAAACTGAATTTCTTCCATTGATATATGACCAAATCGTGACCATGTAAAGCCATGAAGGCCCTCATGCATGACAGTACCAACTAGTAACAAAACTATTAATAATATCATATCTCCTTCGAGATTCCCAAGCCCGATTATTATAGCCTGAATACCATAAATGTATAAATACAAGTATACAACTACTATTGCCGGTATCATCCCCACTACACCGTATATGTTCGCCTTGATGGCTGAAAGTGTATATTCTTCTTTTTGATTGCTGATATCTTTATGGTGTTTACTTTCCATTGAGCCATATATTGTTTCTGTTTAATACCTTAACGATCGCAAAATATTGCTTTGGTATTATAATGACGCCTTTATTGAGAAAATGTAATGTGGGATCTACGCATTTTAGGGGTTACTGAAGAGGTCTTCTCTTCAGGTTCAAACATACGATCATGATGTCTTTTTTCGGCTTCAAATCCCATTAAAAGCCAATAATGCTATCAATTAGGGAAGCATACACGTCTCTGAATTGAAGAGAAAATGAAGTAAAAGCAGGATGCAGGATTTAAAATTTTTAATATACATATAGATACTCATTGGACCTGATTAGGTTGATAGCTGTTTGTGTCGTATCTTTAGCGCTTCAAATTAAACTCTGTAGAGGTTTCCTACCTTTCCGGTTTTCATTACGGCGGCACATCCGACCAGAAGTTATCATAGATCGCATCGGAAAAATTCCGATCGCCCGGGCCCCTGGAGACTAAAGCAGATCCACTTATAAGGACTCCATGAGCTCATTCTATGAACTGGGCCTCGCTCCGGAATTGCTTTCGGGCATTAGCGAGCTGGGTTTTGAACAACCTATGCCCATACAGGAGGAAGTAATTCCTCATCTTCTTAATCACCCGGGCGACCTGATTGGTCTGGCCCAGACCGGTACCGGCAAAACAGCCGCCTTTGGGTTACCCTTACTTCAGCATATCGACACGCAACTAAAGGTACCCCAGGCAGCCATCCTCTGTCCAACCCGGGAACTCTGTCTCCAGATCACAAAAGAACTGGATCGATATGCCAAATATCTGAATAAACTGAGTGTCGTTGCCGTCTATGGCGGAGCGGATATCCGCAGGCAAATTAAATCCCTAAGAGACGGCGCCCAGGTGGTCGTGGCCACCCCGGGTCGGCTGCTCGATCTCATCCGGCGCGGCAGCATACGCCTGGACGAAGTCAAGACGGTTGTGCTTGATGAAGCTGACGAAATGTTGAATATGGGATTTCGTGAAGAACTCGACGCGATTCTCGACGCCATGCCACCGAACCGAAACACCCATCTTTTTTCGGCTACCCTGCCAAAGGAAGTAGCTGTCCTCAGTAAACGGTACATGTCTGATCCATATACTGTGACTATCGGCAAACGAAATGCAGGATCGGACCAGATCGATCATGTTTATTATCGTGTACATCCTCGTGACCGCTATGCCGCACTGCGACGAATTGTCGACGCCCATCCAACCATATACGGTATCGTTTTTTGCCGGACACGGCAGGATACCCGGGATGTAGCGGAAAAATTAATCCGCGATGGCTACAATGCCGATGCCATTCATGGCGACCTCTCACAACCCCAGCGGGATCAGGTAATGAACCAGTTTCGTAAAGGGTATCTTCAATTGCTTGTGGCAACCGACGTGGCAGCCCGCGGTATTGATGTGGCCGATCTTACGCATGTCATTCATTACCACCTGCCTGATGATGTGGAAAGCTACACGCACCGAAGTGGCCGTACAGGCCGGGCCGGTAACCAGGGAATATCTGTTGCATTGATAGAACCACGTGAGACACGCCGACTCAAGATGATTGAAAAAACTCTGTCGGATCGGTTCAAGGAAGGTCGCATTCCCACAGCGAAAGAGATCGTCAGCAATCAAATTCAGCATCGTATTTCATCCATGGACCAGATCGACGCCGACCATGCTCTCCTGAATGAAATCCTGCCTGAAATCACCCTACAACTGAATGGTCTTGACCGCGATGAGTTAATCAAACGGTTTGTTGCTTCTACTTACCAGCCGCTGCTATCATTTTATGAATCGGCACCTGATTTAAACACCGCGAAGGTACGCAGCAAATCTGATCGTTCTACCAAATCACGTGAGCGCAATGGCCGCAGACCGAACAAACGGGACGGGAGATCGGGTGGCAGCAATTCCTACCGCCGGTTAATGATGAATATCGGTAAGAAAGACGGACTTTCTCCGAAGGATGTCATCCGGGCAATCAATGACGCCACCATTGGTCAGCGGGTATCGATCGGAAATATCAATATAGAGAAGCATTTCTCGGTAGTGGAAGTAGATGAACAGTTTGCTTCTGAGCTGGGACGTTCTCTGAATAAAAGCCGAATCGGGCGACGCAAGGCACAGGTCCAGGTAGAAGGATAAAAAGAAGTACTTA
>DATFNI010000244.1:0-4435 GCA_035266485.1 Balneolales bacterium | reverse complement strand
CGACAGGACAACATCCACTTCGATCTTTTCCTGGCCCTTAGGAGTTTTTACGGTAACCGTAACTTTGCCGCCTTTCTTCTCTACCTTTTCGACGGAGCTTTCGGTCAGTACGTTGATTCCTTTCTTCTTGAAGATCTTGCCGAGTTCTTTTCCAACTTCTTCATCCTCTACAGGCACTGCTGTTTTCTGAATTTCAACGATGGTGACTTCCGTACCAATTGAATGGTAGAAGTAGGCGAATTCAACGCCGATGGCGCCGGCTCCGATGATCAACAGTTTCTTCGGTTGCTTTTCCAGCTTCATCGCCCGTTCGGAATCGATGATTTTGTCGCCGTCAATTTCGAGTCCGGGAAGCTGACGCGGACGGGCACCGGTGGCAATGATGAAGTATTTGCCTTTTACACGCTCTACTTCCTTGTCCTTATCATCAAGCACCTTCACTTCCCTGGCACTCTCAAAGACACCTTTACCCTTGATCACTTCAATCTTGTTGGCCTTCATCAGGAACTGAACGCCCTTGCTCATCTTGTTGGCCACGCCGCGGCTGCGTTTAATAACGGCAGGAAAATCGACACCGATGTCTTTAGCGCTCAATCCATAATCGGAAGCGTGATTCATGGTTTCCATGATTTCTGCCGTCTTCAAAAGCGCCTTACTGGGGATACAGCCGATATTCAGGCAGACACCGCCCAAATCTTTCTTTTCGATCACGGCTGTCTTGAAACCAAGCTGGCTCGCACGTATTGCAGCCACATAGCCGCCGGGACCTGTTCCTATTACTACGATATCAAATTCTTTAGCCATTGTTTTAATCCCTTGGATATTACTGTTTAAATTTGTTCAAATTCTTTTAATTGATGATTGCGATAAAGCAAGAATCGAAATCTCCCGCTTTCCAAAAATCAGTCGGAATACTCATTTGAATGAAAGGTCCTTGTTTGATTTACCGGTAACGGGACAATCCTGTAAATGCCGCTCCGAGCATAATAAGACCTCATAATATTCCGGCCTAATTTAATCATATTAAACCTTTTTTTTAAGTCGTTGGACACATTCGTCTTCATTCTTGTAACAAAGCATCAGAGACCGATAAGTAATACACGAATTTAATAGAAATGAAACGATCTCTGCATAACACTCATGGTTAACAGGAAGCGTACACTAATAATTCTGATTTTCTTTTTCATGCCGACCCTTCTCCTTGCGCAACAGGGTAAATGGCAGAGGTTTGGCTGGAATCCCCCCACGGTGGCTCAGAAAGATACGAACGGGGGCACCTGGACCTACTTTGGTTCCGGCGCTTTTGACGACTCAAGCATGATCATGAGACCTATTCGTCCTATACATCCCTACCAATGGCAAAGTCCTTATTATCAATCCAATGATGGATTTAATATGCAGTTTCATTTCAATCTCGACTTCTCTCTCCACTACAAAAATGGATTACTGCAAGGGTTCCCTCTTTATTACGGACCATGGATCGATCCTCGGGGGAATTACAGGGGATACCGGTGGCCATCGCGTGACGATACTGCATCTGGAGGGAACTATTGACGGACACTAAACTTGGAGCTGTTTTGGCACATAAGGGTTACCTTTATTTATTCTTAGTATTAGATGCTGTAAATAGAATATTTGTATAAAACAAAGCCACCAGAAATAAGAAAAACCAAGGGAGAAAAAGCATAATATTAGTAAGGGAAAAATTGCACTTTTATTTTTTTTCGTTAAAATAATTACTGAATGTTAATGGAGAGATACTATGTGTGATGTGCCCTACCCACCATTTAATCAGCAAGAGATAACTTCCAAAACTACCTCGCTATCCTATTGTGTGTCTTGTTCTGTAAAGAAGCTTTTTTCTTTCCTTATGATTACAGGATTTCTGACAGGGTGCGGCTTGCTGGGAATCGGGGGCCATAAACCGTCCATCCCGGGTAAAATCGTCTTTTCGGCTCCGGACAAAGCTGGCACTAATCAGATCTTTAACATGGATGCAGATGGTTCACATCGCAAACAGTTGACCCACTTCGGAACCAATGGTGGAGCGATGGACCCAGCCTGGAGTCCAGACGGAAGTCTGATTGCCTTTGACAATTCTGTTGGCGCTACTACCCTTGGATCTTATTTGTATGTGATGAATAAGGACGGAAGTAATATGCATCCACTTAAAAAAATGCCAAATGAATCACCAAAATATCTAGTTGGCTCAGGTCCTGTATGGAGTCCGGATGGGTCCAAAATAGCCTATACTGTGTGTACCGATTGTGAATTGGGAGGAGAAAATTACCAAATTGTGGTTGTGGACGTAGCAGGCGAAGAATACGACCCAAGCCAGATACACGCAGTTACCAACAACCCAACCCTTGACGCAGCTCCTGCCTGGAGCCCGGATGGCCGTCAAATAGCCTTTCTTTCGGACCGGGATTATGCTTATGGCGATACGCTTCGGTTCCGGGCGGATATCTATATTACAAATGTAGATGGCACAAACCTGAAAAGGCTTACTCATAACGGGTACGTCGAAGCACCGGTATGGAATCCGGACGGAAAGACAATCACCTACGCAACCAGCAATCCGTCTTATGGTCTATATCAAATCGATATACAATCCGGAGAAATTAATAAGATTGAAACTGGTTTGGCGGGAAACTTTGTGTTTTACGCTTTTGCGTGGTCTCCCGATGGTCACCAGTTATTGTTTGGCACTTTTAACCGGGATTATCCCCATGATAGCAGTTTATACATTCTTGACACACAAACTGACAGTTTGGAAAAAGTGTATTTCAAATCTTCATTTGATAAAAATTACCCTTTAGTTACAGGAGTGCATTGGTTTGTTCCAACAAACAACTGAAAATCAACCAAATAAAGAATATGCTATACCATAAAGCATAAATAAACAAAAAAAACCCCTGCGGGCCGTCCGAATCTCCGCCAAGAGACAAAAGGAAGCGTTCCTGCAGGGGCGCAGTGCTTGTATGCCATCCGAGAAAATGGGCCGGCATCCTTTCTTGAAAAAATTCTTTAGGAGATTTCCCAAAAAAAAAGGTTCAATATTCGTATAAAAGAGTTTTTTCTCTTCTTCTTTTTTTAGTTAGATTGACTTAACAATTGGAGGATATCATGAGAGCTGAACCTTACACGCCTTTACTTCAGCAAGAGATAACTTATAAAGCTACCTTACGATTTCGTTGCGTCTCTCGTTCTGTAAAGAAGTTTTTTTCTTTCCTTATGATTTCAGGACTTCTGACAGGGTGCGGATTGCTTGGCATTGGTGGCCATAAACCATCCATTCCCGGCAAAATCGTCTTTTCGGCTACAGACAAGGCGGGCACCTACCAGATTTTTACCATGAACGCCGATGGTTCCCACCGCAAACAATTAACCCATTTTCCCTCCGATGGAGGGGCCGGTGAACCGTCTTGGAGCCCGGACGGGAAACAAATTGTCTTTGCCAACTACACTGGAGCCACAACACTGGGGCCCTATCTGTACGTGATGAATGCGGACGGAAGTAACATGCGCCCGCTTAAACGGATGCCAAATGAGTCTCCGAAGTATCTTATCGGCTCAGATCCAGTATGGAGCCCGGACGGATCCAAAATAGCTTACGATGTATGCACCAATTGTGAAAGGGGGGGAAGAAATTATGAAATTGTGGTCGTGGAGGCAGCCGGAGAAGAGTACGATCCAAAACAGGTACTTGCAATAACCAGTAATTCAGCCAGTGATATGTATCCAACTTGGAGCCCAGACAGTAAGAAGATTGTTTTTTCATCTGACCGCGATTATTACAGTGCCGATACCATGCGCTGGAGAAGAGACTTATATATGGTAAACGCCGATGGTACTGATCTTCAGCGTTTAACAAAAACGGGGAATGCTACACTACCTAAATGGAGTCCGGATGGAACTCGAATTGCGTATGAGTGGAATATTTATGGGAACAAAGTTTTTTTGTATGAGATTGGAACTCGCCAGATAACCAAATTGGAAATTGGATTTGAATTTTCCGGATCCCCCGATTGGAATGCACAAGGAAATCAGCTTTTGGTATTTGGAAGAAAAACTGAGCAATCTCAACCCGAGGTAAGATGGATAAGCCTTGAAAATAATACTCCTAAGATTTTGAAAACAGCGACTATAGGTTCGTCATTTGGTAGATTAGACTGGCATGATCCACAAAACTAGTCGAATAAAGTGTACTATGAAATTTGCTCAACCATAAACCCTAAAACAAAAAGCCCCCGCCGGGCCGTCCGAATCTCCGCCAAGAGACAAAAGGAAGCGTTCCTGCAGGGGCGCGGTGCGTTTATGCCATCTCCAGTTGGAAATGGCATATCGCACCTCCAATATAACAAAAACCACTGGAGGTTACCCTATGAAAAGAATACTTGCACTTTTCCTGTTATTTGCCCTGTTCTCATCCTGC
>DATFNI010000243.1:0-3404 GCA_035266485.1 Balneolales bacterium | reverse complement strand
TTGGTCCTGTGGATCTGGAAACAGCTCATACCGCAAGTCGATGTTGTCCGCTTTGGTATGCTTCAAATTGGGGTTCCCTTTTTGGTCGTAATACAAACCTGGCTGCGTGTACGGCACAAGCTCGTAATAACCAGGCCGTGCGATAGATTTGTAGTACGACAATCTGATATCCTGACGGGCACTGAGATTATACCGAAAGTGGATACTGGGCAACAGGTCGGTGTATTGGATGTTGGCAGTTGTGGGGGCGTCATTTCTGAACGGCAGCGTATGAAAAGCCTCCTGGGTATTTTCGACCCGCACCCCTCCTATTACCTGCAGTTTGTTGACCACCCACTTCGCCTGGATATATCCTGCCCCGATATTTTCAGACGCATCATAATTGCTGTTATCATACTGGGCTGTCCCGAGAGGGTTATAAACCAGCCATTGCACATTGTATATGCCATGATAGTATTCCGCCCCACCGGTTGTCGCATCCGGCTTGGGTTTCAGCGTATACATATCCTGTTGGTTGTACCTGGTCTTTCTGCGATACAACCCGCCTGCTTTCAGCTCAAGATTCTGCCCTGCTAAAAGAGTGCGATAGGTTAGATCTGCTTTACCCGTATAATCGTGATCATTGTTGCGTTGCCACTGCCGGTTGCCACCATAAAATTGTTCAGGGGTCACAACGCCACCGACCCGGGCATTATATATATTGGTCAGTTGTGCCCTGTCCGGTTCCTGCTTGCCCGCAATAGCCATCACGGCTGCCCAGTTGAACAGCAACCGGTTCGTCAGCAGATGCCGGCCACCAAGCTTCAGATTCTCTATCTGTTGCCTTTGGCTCAGAGATCGAATAGTGTTGGTGATATACCCGGTTCCCGGGCCTGTTCTCTGATCATCTGCATATAGTACCGTATCAATACTTGTCCTGGCCTGGGCGAAGTAGGAGTAGATGAACACATTGTCCAGGCTCAGCTTGTTATTTGCATTGATCGTGTAATCGAGATGAGAATTAATCCCATTGTTAAGTTGCTGAGAGGAAATTGTTCTCCCTGTCACATCCAGATGGACATACTGATTATCGCTATTGGGTTTTGGCGCAATCGAATAAAAGACTCCGTTTGTACCATGGTACCCGTTCTGAAATTCGTCTCCGATCAACACACCCAGTTTACTGTGGAAGAACCGCCTTCCCCATGTAACTCCTACTGTTCCATTCGGCGGGGCCGTCTTTGGTTGGAAATCGAGATTCGACCTGGTAAAATCAGATGGCTGAACTTTGTAGTTAAGCCCATGAACCTGACTTGGACTTTTCTGCTGTACCACGGATTGTTTAAAGGAAGTGTATGGCCTGTTGATCAGCATCTGACTGTAACCGCCCGAGGCCTGTATCCGCAACAAGGGTTTATCCGGAGCATCTTTGGTAACCAGGTTAACGGTCCCGCCGGTGGCGTCAGCTTCCATATCCGGTAAAAGAGTCTTGCTAACCACTATGCGTCTAAGCAAATCAGACGGAATGATATTAAGCGATACAAACCGGGACTTATCATTCGGACTCGGTATCTTTATTCCGTCAATCAGCGTGTTGTTATACCGTGGCTCCATGCCGCGTATGATGGAATACGATTCACCGGATCCGGCAGATTTCTGAAGCGTCACACCCGAAAGTCGCTGCAAGACCTTGGCAGCATTGATATCCGGTGAATTGACCATCGCCTGGGATCCGATCACATTCTCCTCATTATCCGCATTTTTTTCTGTTAGCCGTGATGAGGCTTCAGTAGAATTATCCATCTTGCCAAAAACGGCTATGGACTTCATCTGGCTGGTATTCTCCCGCAAACCTATATCAAGTTTCAGGGTCTGGTTGGCCTTGATGTCGATCGTTTTTTGATAGGTAACATATCCGATATACTTGACCTCTATTGTATAGTTTCCTGCCGGCACCCCTTTTATCGTGTAGTTTCCATTCACATCCGATGCCGCTGCATAAGACGTGTTTGATATGTACACCGATGCCTCGATCAGCGGTTCATTATTATTTCTGTCGTATATCTTTCCCTTGATCACTGCCGCATGCACAGCAAATGTCATACAGCAAAGAAGGACAAAAAGCGAAGAAAGAAACCTGAATCGATGGTGTGTGTGGATATTTGTAGTTACTGATAAATAACAGAAGGTATTAATGGCATTCATTCGTCTGATTACTGGTCATTGTTGAGGTATGATTAAAACCAAAACAATGATAGGCGCACCTGATGAATGAAATGTTGCCTTACCGTTAAATATTAATTAGGGATATGTGAAGGAGGGATTAAATAAATCTGAATTCTGGTAAAAAATGTAAATGCCGGGAAACTGGACCTTCAATAAAATGGGAGTAAGAGTGATTGTATTTAATAATTTCAGAAAAAAAGGAAGAAGCCTATATAAATCAATTATTTGCGATAATATTATGAACGATCCTGACCATATTTCCACGATTTTAGGATGGAATAATTTACATAAGTTTTTGATATATATAAATATATATTTAGGGCGTTTGAAATTTTATCACAGATAACAAAAGGAAACAAATAATTCATTTTTTAAATACACAATTGAATCATACATTATTAGGTTTTACCTAAAATATTCCACCCTTCAGACATGGTATAAGCAGACTTCACTCCATAGAACAAATCAAACCCCAAAGCTCATTAGTTAGTATAAAATGGAAGTCTTGCCGGATCAAAACATAGGACCAGCCAGGTGAAACGATCAATCTCCCAAATAACGTTTGGTGATATCATTATACGAATCAATTCGTCTGTCCCTGTAAAACGGCCAGATTCGACGCTGGGGTTCGATGGCACTGAAATCACACTCGGCCACCAGTATTTCCTCCTGTTCATCTCCCTGGATTAGTAATTCACCGAAGGGACCGGCAACAAATGATCCCCCCCAAAAGGTCAGGTCTCCCTCGGTTCCCACACGGTTTATGGACGCCACATAACAGCCATTTGCAATAGCATGACTGCGTTGTATGGTGGTCCATGCATCCTTAAACCGTTTTTCTTCCTCTTCCGACTCCCGGGCAAGAGTCCCGATCGCCGTGGGATAAACTATGATATCCGCTCCCTTCAAGGCTGTAATTCGTGCGGCTTCGGGATACCATTGATCCCAGCAAATAAGCACTCCTACCCGGCCATATCTGGTTTTGAATACCTGGTAGCCAAGATCCCCGGGTGTAAAGTAATATTTCTCATAAAATCCCGGATCATCCGGGATGTGCATCTTGCGGTACTTACCCAGGTATGCTCCATCGGCATCAATTACCGCTGCGGTATTGTAGTAGATACCGTGCGCACGTTTCTCGAAATACGGAAGCACGAGTACTACATCGTGTTCGGCAGCCAGCTGCGAGATCCTTTCGG
>DATFNI010000242.1:0-7672 GCA_035266485.1 Balneolales bacterium | reverse complement strand
TTATGCAATGTATCACCCAGCATCTGCGTGAAAATTTCAGGAGTGTAGTGAAACGGCACTTCCACTTCGAACTGCGATGTATCATTGCGAGGATAAAATGTGAACTGATTTTTACCCAAGCCCCTAACCACAAAATCGGTATTCCGGCTACCCGGCGAGGCATACCGCACATCAGGCAAGAGCGACCGTGGAATCACACTTTTTGACGAGTCGGATAGTATCAGGCTGAAATTAGTGACGCGTCGAACCCTGAATCTGGCCACGTTCCCATAGATGGGAAATGGTGCACGTTCAGGTGCATAGTAATAGTTGAGATCGTCCCACGACCACCCCGGTCCCAAAGGTTTTGCATCAAAATTATCCGGATCAAAATAGAGCGAATCCGTTTGCCGGGCGAGGAAACTGTAAATGGGCTGCTGCGTGAAGACCGGGTACAGGAAAGCCGGATCTCCGGTACCCTGAAAAATAAGAGAATCTCCATGTTGCACATATTGAAGTCCCGGCAATGAGTCGGACAAGGTCACCAGGGCCGTATAAAATGTGAACAGTTTGTTGTTGGAAGCCGGGGTGAAATACCGGTTGACATTCTGCTGGCAGATCATTTTATGGGTAGCCGGATCGTAGAGAGCAAATCCGGTAAAGGCACGATTCAAAACCGTTGAGGTATCCAGGACCGTCTCAAAACCAGGCTTGCCGGGAGGCTTGGCTAGCTGCTGGCTGCTACGACATGCGTTTAAAAAAACAGTGAATAAAAAAAATGTCAAAAAAAATCCGATAACCCGAATACGATTATCACCTTTATAGTTGTTCATGATCTAAGAAACCCTTGGTTTTGAAACGGCGTGGACGCTGCGTAATATGCACGGTGACAGCGGCAGATGCAATACAATATTTAAAATGACAGCTCCATACTTCAGATGAAGCATACCTCTGAATCTCTCACACAACTCGTCGATCAGTTGATGCAGCGTTTTGAGAATATACGCGAACCAGCGTTGCGTCACCGGTTGATCAGCCACTCCGACCTCATCCCGCTTATCCGGCGGCTGGAAGGCCTTGATGATTTCGACATACGGGAAATCGGCAAATCTGTTGAACAGAGATCTATCTATCGCATCTCCGTCGGCAATGGCCCGGTACCCGTACTCATGTGGTCTCAGATGCATGGTAATGAACCCACCGCAACGATGGCCCTGTTCGATCTGTTTCGGTGCCTGACACTCAGGGGGCCCCTTTTTGAGGAACTGTCCAGCCTGCTGCTCGCAAATCTAACCCTGCATATTATCCCCATGGTCAATCCGGACGGTGCTGAACGTTTTCAGCGCCGAAATGCGCTGGGTATCGACCTGAACAGGGATGCGCTGGCACTGCAATCTCCAGAATCGCAGATTTTAATGAATCAGGCCAGGTCACTGAAACCGACATTCGGGTTTAACCTGCATGATCAGATGAGATACCATACTCCGGGGTTATCTCCAAGTCCTGCTGCTCTCACATTTCTTGCACCACCTGTTGATTACAATGGGATCATCCCTCAGAATCGTCGTCATGCCATGCAGGTCATCTCCGGGCTTAGTAACTATTTGACTTCCCATTTGCCAGACCGGATTGGTTCATACAAAGATGACTACGAACCCCGGGCGTTTGGCGATCAGTTTCAACAATTGGGCATATCCACGATTCTAATCGAGTCGGGCGGATATGAAGGTGACAGCGAAAAAATGATCCCGCGCAAATGGAATTTAGCATCTTATCTTCATGCGCTGGGTTCCATTGCCAGTCAGGTGTATAAAACCGAATCGCTGGATGGCTACTATAATTTGCGTGATAATCAGCGGAAATATTTTGATTTGATAATCCGCAATGCCACTATCAGGCATGGGGGTATCGATATTCGTGCAGATATAGCCATCAACAATAATGAAAAGCTTGATTCCCACAGGCGCCGCCTGGTTCATACCGCTGTAATTGAAGATTTAGGAGATCTAAAAGGTTTTCACGGATACCAGAAATATGATGCGCATGGGTATCTCGTTTCTCCTGGCAAAGTATACATCCCGGAGGAGTCTTATGATGCCCTGCCACCCGTAACCGATCTTCTCAGAAAAGGTTATACTGATATTTATTTGAACCACGAACCGGATTCCTTCAAAGAAAAATGGCGTCCACTTAATGTGTGCAGCTCGGTTAACGAACTCTCCGAATCGCAACTAAGAATTAATGAGCCGGCAAATCTGCATTTCTCCGATGGCCAATCAACCCGTATGCTTGTCATTAACGGAGAGATTGTCGATCCGGACTCGGTGACGGTTTAAATGGCCTATAAGAACAACCTTCTTGTAGCATTACTGACTGCCGGACTAACAGTCTGGCCTACGAATTCTGCTTTTTTCTGATATAAAAAAGGGAGCAACCTCAAATGATCGCTCCCCGATTCACACTGTTAACTGTTTACTGTTTACTGATTCCTGTCATTGCCCCGTCTGATCCCACCACATATGGGTAGTGAGTGTAACAGATGGCATGTTCTTTGCATTTCTTGATTGTTCCGACTGAGGGTACAGAATCCGGCGAATGAACTTGCCATTCAATGCAGAATACTGCATGTATGGAACCGTCATATCTTTGTACTGGTAGTCGAAGCGGCGGGCATCGGTCCATGCTTCGGGCTGCAGAAACAGGGCAACCAGTTTCTCCTTGAAGATCAGCTCCAGGGTCAGGTTGTTGGCGCCGACAGCAACTTTAGGATTGGTCAAGTAAGCCGTCTCCTCCGCGGAAGGGATACCGAGTTTGTCCATATTGGCTTTTATACCGTCGAGGTACGCCTGATAGGCTGTTGCTTTATCTCCCATCCGGAAAGCGGCTTCAGCTTCAATGAATTTTATTTCCGAATAAGTAACCAACTGGATCGGTGAACTGTCCTGAGCAAACCAGGAATCCGATGTGATATAATTATACGATTTCGGAGAACCCTTTCCATTTACCGTTCCGTTATACTGACCGCCGGCCAATGTATCGGTTATTACGGACAGACGGGGATCATAGACGCCATAGATCGAATGAGCCGTGGAATCAGCCAGCTGTGCCGAATCAGCCATAGCCTGGATCAGGTATTGAGAGATGAACCCGCCAAGGGTCCCGGTCGTATTATTCAACACGACGGTAGCCCATGGATTACGATTGGCACTGGTGTATGTTAGTTGTGCATCATCCGCATTTGATTGGTATGCGTTGCTGACTGCACGTAACACCGCCTGTGGATCGTAGGATGTCTTCTTACTCAGATGGTTAAGATACCTGGCTTTTAATGCATAGGCCGTTTCAAGCCATTTTTGCGTATCACCAGCATAGTAGTAATCATCGGAAGCGGGTTGAGTAGCCGTGGCTGATGGGCCGCTTTTAAGCTCAGATATAGCATCATCAAGCAGTTTCTGGATATCGGCATAGATATCTTTCTGACTGTCGTAGGCCGGTGTGAGGTCGGCCTGTCCGAGGAATGCTTTGGAATAAGGGATATCTCCCCAGAGGTCCGTCGTTTCACCCAGATTCATCGCCAGCAGAATCTTGGATATCGCGGCATACTCCGTGGCCCCTTTCTGTACGGCAAGAGTGTCCAGATCCTTCAGATCGGTCATAGTGCTGTAGAGACTGCTCCACGTTCCATCCAGATATACGACATTTTGCCTGTCTATCGAACTGCCGCTGGGCGAAGCCAGTTGCTGAACGTAGTACGTAGTCACACCGGCAGCATCATAGCTGTTCTGTGCCGTCATGTATTCAGCATCCGACAATAAGCCTGACAAAGACGGGTTGGTTGACTCATTCGGATTTTGATTTACATTCAGAAAATTCTTGCAGCCGGCTACCAGCACCACGGTTAACCCGGCAAGCAAAAGCCGGCGCATCACTTTATCTGTTTTAAGTGTATGTATCATAATATTCTTAACTGTTTTGCTGGAATTAAAAACCGAAATTAATAGACGCAGTAAAGCTGCGGACTTGCGGTGTGGTACGCCCCTGGAATCCCTGGGTATTACTTGCCGCACTGTATTGGGACGACTCGGGATCAAACCCGGGGTATGGGGTCCACAACAAAATATTGTTGGCCGTCAGAGATATACCGATCCTGTCTAATGGGGTATTCTTGTAAATCGACTTCGGCAGGTTATATGAGAGCGTCACATACTGTAGACGAACCCATGAAGCATCCTGTACGAAGTTGGAGATAACCTTGCGATAGACATTACGGAAATAACCGTCCCCATAGTTGACCCCATCAGGACCGACTCCTTGTCCCAGCCATACCTTCGTGGTATTAGGTGTGCCATCTGCATGCACTCCTTTGAACACCTTGAATTGATCTCGCGTGGCCGTAATGGGCAGAGTACCCTGAGCGGCGAAGTAAGCGGCAGGTGTATTAAACAGGTCTCCGCCTTTCTTGATATCCACCAGGAAGGAAAGATTGAAGTTTTTATAGCTCAGGTTATTTGTTATACCCGCGGTCCATTTCGGAGTTGCATTCCCCACAATTTTGTAGTTGTAGTCAACTTCGGGGAACCCGTCTGGTCCAATCAACAGGGGAGCATTCTTATCGACGGTCAGCGAATTTTCCTTTGAAGGATCCGCATAATATCGTTTATAGGTCGTCCCGAGGATAGCCCCATATGGCATGCCTGGAATCAGTTGTTCAATAACCGCACCACCATATGAAGACGATGCACCATTCAACTGTATGTTGTCAATTCCCTGGCGAATCGAAACTACTTTGTTGTCGTTCTTTGTGAAATTAGCCTTGATCTGCCATGAGAAATCAGGTGTCTGTACAGGAAATCCTGAAACCGTCAGTTCCAGCCCCTGGTTGTTGATCTGCCCGGCATTGGTCACGAATACGGAATATCCGGTTGCATCGCTAACCGGTACGGGAAAAATCTGATCTCTGCTTATCTGCTTGTACCAGGTCGCGCTCAGACTCAGCCTGTCGTTGAAGAACCGCAAATCTGTTCCGAATTCGAACGAATTGGTCTTTTCCGGCTTCAGGTTCGGATCACCCAGTGTATTATTTTTGGTGATGCCTGCACGGCCACGAAACGGGAATCCTGGTGTGGATTCGTAGGTAACGCCCGTCGAATATGGCGGAGCATCCTTACCGACTATGGCATAGGATGCCCGCAACTTGGCAAAGCTGATCACATCAGGCAATTTTACAGCTTTGCTTAAAATAAAGCTGCCGCTCGCGGATGGATAGAAGAATGAACGATTATTAACCGGCAAGGTTGACGACCAGTCATTACGACCTGTGAGGGTTAAATATGCCAGATCATTATAGTTCACTCTCAGGTCACCATATACACCCACAACCCGCTTGCGGATAGTATTGTCTGAAGTGGTTATGGTGCTGGTGTTACTGATATCGTAGAATTGCGGGATATTAAAGTTATCCCCTTTTACCATCAGCCTGTAGTAATGATTGGCAAATACATCATTCCCGACGGTTAGCTCAGTCTGCCACTTTTGAGAGATCTGTTTTCTGGCAGTGACCAGTAAGGTCGATGTGAACTGACTGCTTTTGATTGCAAACTCCTGATCGTAGCCGGTCGAAGAGAGCGGTAATTCATTTGGAACGCCCAATGGTCCCGGGAGAACCAAATTACGATGATCAGAGAAAACATCGTCCCCAATGCGGTAATTAATGGTTAACCATGATAACGGATCATATTTAATAGCCGCATTGCTTAAAACACGGTCCCCATTAGTACGCATGAAAAAGTGATACGCCTCATAAAGCGGATTATTCAGAAATGGGGTATAGGAAATCTGAGTTCCGTCTGCTTTTTGATAGGGATAAATGCTTTCACTTGTCGGATAATAGAGCAAGTCAGCCATTGGAGTCTCGAAATCCGCATGTCCCTGCGGAACCAACCTCCCACCGTTTGATATATAATTTGCGGAACCGGTTATATGGAGGTTATCCAGCAAGGCTACATCACCACGAAGCCGGACGGACGTCTGAACCAGTTTGGTATTGGGAGTGATTCCCGTCTGGTTCTGATTGTTGGCGGATAGATAGAAGGTCGCCCTTTGGTTACCGCCCGACACACTCAGATCATTATTAATGTTCAAACCAGTGCGGTAAAAATCCTGAAAATTATTATAAAATTTGGCTCCCTGAACCGTATCAGCTTTGGGGCCCCAAGCGTGAAAAGGGAAATCATAGCTTTTGTAATTCGGCAATCCATACCACCCGGCCAAATACGTTTTCTGAAGCTTGGGTACCTTCGACAGATCAGATGCCTGCACCGAACTGGTATAACTGAAATGGGTTTTTCCGGCAACACCTTTTTTGGTTGTGATGATAATGGCCCCATTGGCTGCTCGTATTCCGTACAATGCTGTGGCAGCCCCACTTTTAAGCACCGAAATAGATTCGATATCCTGGGGATTCATTTCGGAGAGCAGGTTGCTGAATCCGAAATCCTCACTACTTAAACCACCGCTGTATGTCGAATTATTGACAGGTACCCCATCGACTACAAACAACGGCTGGTTGTCGGCACCCGGATCGAGTGAATTGATTCCACGAATCACAATTCTCGCCGACTGGCCGGGGTTACCACCCGTGCTGGTCACGCTTACACCCGCAAACTGTCCCTGTAAAGCCTGAACCACATTGGTTTCTTTGGTTTCAGCAACCTGTTGACTGCCGATCTGAGGGACTTCATAGCCAAGTGACGGCGTCTGCTGTTTCAGGCCAAAAGCCGTCACTACAACATTGTTCAAAGACTCGACTGTCGGGGAAAGCGAAACATTGATCACGTTGCTCTCTTTAATTGCCAAAGACTTCGACTGATAACCGATATACGAGAAAACCAGTGAATCTGCATTGGACGGGACATTGAGCGTGTACTTTCCATTTGGATTCGTGGCAGTACCCGTCGTCGTGCCTTTTATAACCACGTTTACTCCCGGTAAAACCATACCGGAATTTGCATCTCGAACCGTACCGGATATGGTTTTTTGTTGTGCCATAATGGGAAATACAGCAACAAACAATAGTAAAAACACGGTGCTTAACACCTTATAGCGTTGCTTCATGTCTTTTTTATTTGTGTTTATAAATTTGGACGGTTTACCCTGGCCATCCTTTTCAAGAAAGTATTATTAAAAATATTTATATAAAAAAGCTATTAGTATTTTTATTTAAATTATTTTTTATGTTTTTCCGAATTTATTTGTGTTTAATTACTATTTAATTATACATATCGAAAATAATTACAGTTGCAAAAAGGAAACGGCATGCTATTAAGTAATTTGTCTTTTATTAATTGCTAATTATATGGTTGCAAAGAGATTACTTAAATATCAAATTATCCAGCTATCCATTTACAAAATAATCACGCCTCTCTTGAACCGAACCCGATTCTAAATCAACTGAGTTCTATATCCCCTCTCTCTACCCTCACATTGAAATGTCCTTCCGACCCATCAAACGGATTGTAGATATCCACATCCTTCAATTGCTCCCCTCTGGCCTTTTTTGCCGTATCCGTTTTGACCAGGCTCCAGGTCAGCTCTCGTGTCGTGTCGGGTATCACCGTTTCTTTATGAAACGTCTCCATCAGCTTGTCGCGTGTGGTCTGAAGCCCTTCATCCACATTGTTCCTGGCCGTGTAAT
>DATFNI010000241.1:0-3940 GCA_035266485.1 Balneolales bacterium | reverse complement strand
TCATTAACAAATAATACCCTTTTCCATGTCTTGCCACCATTAGTTGTTTTATATAATCCCCGCTCCGAATTTGGCCCCCATGCATGACCAATAGCACCGACAAACACCGTATTGGGATCATTAGGAGAGACGACAATCCTGGAAATCTGTCCGGCATCTTTTAGCCCCATGAACGTCCATGTTTTGCCGGCATCCGGGGAGAAGTAGACGCCCCTGCCGTCGATGATATCTGTGCGGATGTTTGACTCACCCGTCCCCACCCAAATGAGGTTGGGGTTTGATGGGGCCAGGGCCATGGCCCCGATAGACCCGGGATACTTTTTAAAGATGGCATCCCAGCTTGCGCCACCGTTTGTGGTTTTCCAGACACCACCGCCTGCAGCACCGACGTAGTAAATATTAGGCTTTCCCGGGATACCCAGCACGACGGTAACCCTGCCACCTGCAATAGAGGGGCCAATGTTGCGGAATTTTAAATTCCGATAGACGTCTGTCGTATCAGGTTTATCACTGCCTGAAGCACGGGCCGAACTCCAAAATCCGGTAAATAAAAACATACAAAATAGAAACGGAATAATGACTTTATACCGACGCTGTTGTGCCATTTTTTCAGACTCCTTTTTAATGGGTACAAAAAACCATGATAATCACCACGCTTGTAAAGGTTTGTTAATTCTAATGGATTGTTTTTCGAAATAACCGGATTTAAGGGAGTATAAGCGTGAATTAGGATTGCGGTTTTTACTTAATTTCCTTATAAGTATGAGGCACGGGTATAGTTGACTAAAAACCAATAATGTTAATGCATTTTGTGAGATGCTTATTGAATTATGAGCATTCAATCGGCATGAACGATACAAGCATGCATTCTCATTATTTCTGGGGTAAGAAACGGATTGTGTCCCTGCGTGACTTTTAACCGGGGAATTTAGTTTTTACAATAAAGTTGCGCTCTTGATCCGGTTTCTCAATTTGTGATGATAGCGACGTCGATTTAACCTGCATCTCTCACCAGAAATTTGACTACATGCCTTTCGGTGGATGTGCGCCACACCGGATGCTTATGTAATAGAAGCATGTCGTCAGATAATATGGTCACATATTTCTTTCTTGTAAGTTATTGTAAATAAACAGAACAATCGAAAATCTGAGATGGGATCCATACGTCACATCGACAAGGAAATGAAAAGGATATGTAACTAATTAGCAGAAAATTCGATACATCTTAATAGCTAAGATGATCAGACCCAAAAGAAAGGTAACAGGTAGTTCCTGTTGCCTTTTTGTTTGTGGAAAAGAAGGTTACTGGTTGGCGAATAATCCGGGTTAAGGAAAAGAATATGGTTGGATTTTTTTAATGGATTGTTTTAAGCAATTCCCCAGTGCTGCGATGATAATAGGTGAAAATCAGTCAGCATATTCAACAATTAAAGAGTTACCATTATGAAAGGGTCGTTGCGTCAAACCATAAGATGGGTAGTCATAGGTGCGATATTTTTTGCGATTGCAGGGCTGAAATCTGGATATGGCCAGTTTAGTATCGGTGCTGCTTACTATCAAAGGAAGGAAGCTCCACAAAACGGATTCGGGGCTCGCATGGAGAATGATATTAAGGTGACTCCCAAAATTCTTCGCTTAGGAGTGCAGGCTCATTTCGATTACTACAGTGAGAGTAACAAGCTTGATGGAAGCGGGGTATCATTCGGGAAGGTAAATAATTACACACTCGGTCTCGATGCACTGGCAAAAGTAAAACTATTGATCATAGAACCATATATCGGAGTTGGGATCGGTTTTGATAAGGTTAACCAATCCGGGTCGAATGGCATTTCTTCAGTAGTCGGCAGTGCCGTAAATCCGGAAAATACTCAGAAGACGATTTATGAAGGGGTGATTGGTACAGAAGCTTCCCTTTTATCATTTTTACATCCTTTTGTTGAATATCGGACTCACGCACCCAAGTTTGGAGATGTATTGAAAAAGCCCTCCGGGAGTGATTCACAAGGAGTATGGGCTTTTGGAGTGCTTCTAAAATTTTAATATTTAACAGAACCACGCGATACATAAAGAAGACATGCGGTACAAATTGCAGATGAAGCATCAGGTTTATGTTTGCATTCCGTGATATCGCAAGTTCATTGTTGGGGAAACCGGATTTTCGGTAAACTCTTACAGACGAGATATTACGATCATTACTTTTTGGCGGAGCTGAGTCTATGGCATTTATCAACGGGATCGGAGGGGCGTTTCTTTTTTCACACCGGCCCAAACAACTCGCAGACTGGTACAACACCTACCTCGGCCTGCAGTTTGAAGCTGGAGATGTATACAATTCTGTGTATCGCACATTTCTTTCTGGCAGTGATGAAATCAAAAACTGCGAGATGATAACACGATTCTTTATCATTAAGGCTCAGCGGCGGTTCTCCACGCAGATTCCGGTGGATGAACCTGATTTGATGTATGGGGATCAACCGTTTATGATCAGTTTCAGGGCTGAGGATCTCTCCCAGCTTGTTGCCAAAATAAACGATTTGGGTGTGCGAATCATCAAGGAACAGGAAGAAGATCACGGCCATTTTGTATGGCTTCGCGACCTGGATGGGAATCGGGTGGAACTTTATGAGCCTTATCCTGAAAAAGAAAATAATGAGGAAGAGGAAAAAGAAGAAGAGCAGGATAAAAAACCCAAATCGAAGTCTGATGCTAAGAGCAAGGCCAGTAAAAAGAAGGCTAAGAAATCCTGAAAATTCAGTCCTCTTTCGATCCCTGAAGGGAACTTCTTTGTCTATTTGAGCAACCGCTCGAAATGGTCAACCCCATAGAGAGTTATTCGTCACGCCGGAATAATTGGGTCTAATGCGACATCACGCATTGAACACTATATCCCGAAACGCAATTTGTATCATATTCCACCTTCCTGTCGTGGGCAAAAATTAGCTAATCCTGTCCAATCCGTTTCTGTTGGCGGTCAAACCAAATCTACTTTCGCTGTAACGTTTTTGCCCTTCGTACGTCTACAGGGAAGAATGAACAAACAAGAATTCAAAAAACTTATTTATCCAATCCGGAATCGTTTATTCCGGCTGGCAATCGTATTGCTCGGTAATCAACAGGAAGCCGAAGACGTCCTGCAGGACGTGATGCTGAAGTTGTGGAATAAAAAACAGGAGTTGAATGTCTGCCGGAATGTTGAGGCTTTTGCCGTTACGATGACGCGTAATGCTTGTTTTGATAAACTCAGATCGTACCGGCATCGCAATGTTGCGCATATGGATACAACAGTTCAGCAACCGGCGTCAGACGCCGTTGCTCCGGACCGGCAAATGGAGCTGAGTGAGACCGCGAAAGTCATTCATGATATTATACAACTACTGCCTGATCAGCAGCGATACATCCTCTATTTGCGCGATATAGAACAGTATGATTATCAGGAAATTGAAGAATTGACCGGGATAACTTCCGGTGCGATCAGAGTGACATTGTCTCGTGCCAGGAAGAAAGTACGTGAGATCTACCAAAGGAGACTGGAGTATGAAAACAGAAGACTGGGATAGACTGCTTGAAAAATATTTTGATGGAAAAACCACCCGTGAAGAGGAGAATAAACTCAGGGATCATTATGCCGGACAAGATGAAGATGATCCGTCTAATGAAATAGCCGGCCTCTTCCATTCCTACAATGAATTGAAACAGCTTGCGGCCCCTGATGATTTTTGGGATAAGACAGATGCTTTGCTTCCCGAAAATGAAACGGTGGTTAATCCGGGCGCTGTGATTTCCAGGATGAATGGATGGCGTCTGTTCAGCAGAATTGCTGCTGTTTTGCTGTTGACAGCGGGCGGTTTCTTTGCGGGAACCTGGTACGCGAATAGCAAGAAGGTTACGGGAAATACAACGAATGCAAGTCTTCTTGCTGCAAAATTTGAGCAGGCTTCGG
>DATFNI010000240.1:0-10093 GCA_035266485.1 Balneolales bacterium | reverse complement strand
ATCAAAAAGATCACCGGGATCTTTCGGGTCGCGGGGATCATCCGGATCCTTGGGATCAACGGCAGGTATGACAACGATCCGGTTTCGCGCAATCAGCACATCATCCGCCAGACAAAAAATAGCAGCCTTGCCTATTGCTTTGTCTACCATCCCAATCCGGTTGTCTTCGATCACCACATCGTTTTTGCCATTTACTTCCGGCAGGGCTTCTAATCGGATCGCATGGACCGCGGCAATAATATTGTTATCATTGATATTAATGGTGGAAGACTGAGCTCCCTTACCAGAACCATCGTTCAGATGAATACCAATGCCCTCTTCTGCAAAAATGGTGAGTTGGTCTATCTGGATGCGTTGCGAATTTCGGATACGAAAAACAGTAGCAGACGGGGCATTGACCGGCGGTCTCACAATACTATGATAGCCACATCCGCTGATTCTTACTTGTTGCTTGCCATCGATCAGCACAGCGGCTTCATGTTCACCCGGCAGTACACAGATCTTTCCACCAGATTGTGGCAGATTATCCAGCGCCTCCTGGATGGAATTGAAATCTCCTCTGCTCCGTATACCATCTCCTACAGTAAACGTGCAACAACATTCCTGATCAGTGAGCGGATTGAATTTGCGCCGGCAGTCATACATCACTTTACCGGCCACCCGTTCTGCAGCAGATGCCTGCCATCTGATAATGGCCAGTGGCGCCACAAAACGGCGAACCCCGTGCGCATGTATACCCGTTTCCAGTTCCCAGGGCACCACCCGGTCAGGTGTCTGTGGTCGTGCCGCTATCACCCAATAATCGCCTTTCACGAATTCAGTGCCCGTAAAAGTTACCTGTAATCCGGTATGGCCCAGTGGAACAGCCGTTCCGGTTGTGAATGACAAGGCGGCATCGGAAGTATAATCATCTCCCCTATTCCATATCCGTAAGTAAAAATAGTCAGCAGGATTCTGATTGTTCAGCTCGTCATGATCGGCACGCGACTGCCATGCCGTTCCAAACCCAGCCGGGAGATTATTTGTTAGTGTAAATTCGGCCGTGTCGGGATCAAAGGAAGCTTCCACTTTTGTCAGGAAACCCGTTTCCCCGGCAATCTTCTCACCATTGGGCAACACGGCAGACCAGGGCAATATTTCAACCACCTGATTACTTAACGGCCAATGATATTGATCTTTTGGCGCGGTAATCATTTGCACCGTTTTACCATCAGCCGATACCGTCACTTTATATAACGGTGCCGCATCATCGAAGCCCCAGGTAAAATGGCCATTGTCTGTCAGCTGTACCCGAATGGCCTGGTTCTCTGCGCCGAGATAGCCTCCTGCAACGCTGGGTGTACACAAATCGTCTGCAACGCCATCAGACAGGAAGCCCACCTGCATCGTCGCATCCCGAATCAATTCAAATTCTTTATTCAGCGTACCCAGGTGACCGGACTGCCAGCTCTCCAGCTGCTTTTTCCAGGCTTCAATGCAGTCACAAACGCCGATATCAGCACCCACCCGCACACGCCGCATGGCCCGGTAACGGGTGGTCGTATCCGGTCCTCCCAATGCCGCTTCAAAAAGCGACTCGTCCTCAACGGCACTCACGGGTTGCAGCCATACTTCCAGATAAACGAGATCATATTGATCTTCGGTAATGCCGGCGGGAAGCGGATACAGATCGGTGGGCTGCTGCAGCCAGTCTTTTTGCAACCGGAAGGTTTCATCCTGCTCCATGTCAATCCGCCACCCTCCGAGGTATAAAGATCCCGCATGGATCAGAAAATCGGGCAGCCCATCCGCATTGACAATCGTGCCATCCGGCAACGGACCGATCTTAAATCCGTCGTTCGAAGACCCAAACGGACCGATGATCTCCACACGGGATCGCCGCCGGTCTTCATTTTCGATCCGTTCGTTTTCATTCCAGTCATCATCCGTAAGCACGCGCCCCTGCTGCATACGCACGCTGGTATAGTGCTTCTTGGGATCGAAATTTATGCGGGAGATATCATAGGTTCCCATAACGTCGTTTTATGTTCTGTGAATAAAAAGGGAAATCAGCCCAAAAGGCATGTATTCGTCGGTCTTGATATGCAAACCATTTTCCTTGATCGGATTCATCAGTGCGCTGAAGGCACCCATCTCCGAGCCGTTTTCTGCGCCCGTTCGAATGATCAGCGGTGCCGTATCGCTCAATTGTGCAAAGGCGGGTGACCCGAATAACCTTGCATTGAACCAATGGTTGGCATCTTTTTCAAACAGAAAGGATTCATAAGGACGAGGAAGCTTGGAAGACGAAGGGGCCGCGCTGAAACGGAAACAACCTTCCTGCGTATTCAAAACCTGCATCTGGCCCGTGCTGATGATCTCCGACGCAAACAACTCGTGTAGTTCGGAGCTACCGAACAAAGTGCATCGATTGATCGTCGTAATTCCCGCTGGCACGGAAAGCACCGGAACCGATCTGTCTACCGATTGCAGGATCGTATCGTTTATACAAAGCTCCTCTACCAGTCCATTGCCGGTAACCGATATGGGACCAACAATGCTCGATTCGATACAAAGTGTTTCCACGAAACCATCGATGCTCAGCGTAACCGGGAAGAGTGTTTCAGCCAACCCATTGTCGTCGCCGCCGGGGTCGAGTGTGCAATTACGGATGATCACTTTTTCGTAGTTACCCCGCAATACCAAACTGGCGGCCAGATTACCGGCAGCACCAACCCACAACCCATCCAGGATCAACGTAGCGTTTTCATGTGTACCGGTATTCAACACCCAGTCCGTTTCAATGCGCAGATAGGGTCGCTCACCCGTTGCTGCCTGCAGTTCCATTTTTTCCACGCTGAGTTTGTTGGCAACGGGTCCATAAGTTTTACTGTCGGTGATCCTCACAATACCATTATTGAGCAAATCGCCGGCGACAATAGCACCACCGCCCGTGATGAGCTGATCAGGGACTGCTGAGGTTGCTTTTGGCCGGTCGTAACTTCCGGCGCCAATTTCAGTGGAAAAGCCATAGTGATAACTACAATAAATTGTATGTACAGAATCCGTTGCCGTAGTGAATCGGAAGCGACCTCGCTCGGGATCGACTGCTAGTGTTTTATCCGTATTGGCTGACCAATTCTGAAGATTGGCAGCGGTTGTATTTTCTACGCTCACGATCTCATCTGCAGGAGTTTCAAATCCCACTACAATTGAACTCGTTTCCATCGGATCAGTAAGCATCATGTCTGCTGCGGGCAGTAGCGCCTGTTTGCCGCAATCAGCAACCAGGGTCAGTGCCAGTAGTTTATCATAATTGGCAGGCAACAATATTTCTGCACTGCTACTGAAACTTTCGATGAGGGTTCGCAAACTACTTTCGCTTTTGAACCGCAAGCCAAGAATCTTATTCAGATCCAGCGCCGCACCAGCGCTTAGCCCGGATGCGGTCAATTGTCGTATATCCGCTCCCGTTATTTCATATTCTGCATGGGCTAACAGTCGGCAGGGTATCGGTGCAGGCAATTCCCATTCTTTCGCGCTGTACCAGTCGTCCCAGTTATTCGGCCTCAGCCGCTTGCTGAACAAGGGGATGTCGCGCCCTGATGGGTCAAACAAAAAGGACTGACCATCCCCCATCGCGAAAGGAGCAGTATGAATAACCGGATATGCCTTGAGACGGTAGAGATAGAAGGCCAGCTTTGGTATCGCATAGCGGCCTTCCAGCCCCTGGTGCCTCCTGAATTCAGGTGTATGAAAATATTCTTCGAAGGGACCATCAGCCAGCTCGCTAATGCGAGGGTTTCGTAAGTCGGCCCAGCCTCCGGGCATTGTTCCTGAATATCTTCCCTTTTTCCAGTCGGGTAACGTGTCCAGCCCATGAAAACTCCTGGCTAGCCGCTGAAACTGTTCTACCAGTTTTCCTTCCCAGCCGCTGATGTCGCTGATCAGCTCTTCGAGTATACGTGGCGTACCTTTTCTGCGCCGGTAATAAATCGTCTTTGCTACATCAATGCGCCGCCCTCTCTTGTTGAGCGCGGAAAGCAGGCGCGTGGCAACGAGGTCACCGATATAGGGAACAGCCCATTCATCGCAGGATTCGATAAACTCATCCTCCCAAAGCCGATCCTGGCTCCTTCGCACGATGGCGGCCTGAGAAGCCAGCACCTGCACCAATGCGCGCAGGGTTCCCGGCGATTCCGCCAGACCATCTTTCCGGCGATAAACAGCGGGAATAGCATCCCACAATTTCTCGGCATAGTACCGTTCAAACTGGTCGGTCTGCATGTACCTGATTGAATTTATTGTCCGTTAATAAGCAATTGATCGGGCAGGAAATCGTAGTAGTGTCTGCTGCCCGGATTACTGGCATAGCTGTCGAAAACCATACCGTTCAGAAAAATACCATCTACTGCCAGCACACCGGCCGTTGCCATGATTGCTTCGTAAAGTCGGCTTCTAAAAAGTGGCTGCCCGATTCCGTTATAACCCGGAATGAGGATACCGTCTTCATCATTCAACAAATCAGTTCGCAGGGCAGCAATCACGTCCTTTTCAAGGTAACGTGAGTCGATCCGGATGATGATGGAAAGGGCGACGGGTATCGCCGTGGCATTTTCTACCTGTATTGGAACCGTAGGATCAGAGAGATTGTGGAGCTGCTGCGAGATAGGTGATTGCAGTGCCGCATCCCCGATATAGGAAATGACCGCTACCGCTGCCTGTCGTTGTCCGCTCCAGCGCCATTCGGCCTGTACGGCTTCTACGCCGGGAAAAGTCATTGTTGCGGCCTCCATATCTGCCATGGACACTACTCTGCCCAACAGCAGGGCAGATGGCGGAGCGTATTTGCGAATCTCTTCCAGTGGCTCTGCATCCGCTCCACCAAAAGCGGCCGTTGTATTCTTCACGGACTGGAAGCCTTTTACCGGTTTGGCGATTTGATTCACCACACCTGCAGGAGGACAGGCCGCCTCAGCACCAAAATGATAGTAAGCCACAATATTGCTGGTCCCCGTGGGGAATCGCTCCCCTCTTTTGCCATCTCCTCCGGTGATGAAGGTATCTCCATTGTCATCCTGCCGTACGATATAGATCTGCTCCAATTCGGTTCTGCAAAAAAAACTCCTCACTTCTGTCCATTTCACTCCATTCACATACAAAGAGAGGGTACTTTTTACCGCCGTGTCATTTTCGGCTGTGGGTGACAGATAGTAGGTAAGTGGTTTCTTCTTGAGTTTGAAGGTTTGATTGGCAAGCGACGCATCCCCATTACCCAGTATTTCATTGTCGACGCGTTCTCCTCTGAACGCAGTCAATACATTTCCATACGCTTGAACAGGGGAAACAAGCGCGGGATCCCAATTCTCTCCCTGGCTCAGAGATATCTCCGGTACAGACTGATCAACTTCTCCGTCAATCAAGACGCCACGGGTATTTTTGTCTTTGAGCAGAAAAGCTGTCGGCATGGTATCCTCTACCGGCCATTCGGGTTCGCCATCAATCAGCAGATCATCATTCGGTGTGATTCCGGAGCGGGGAAGTTCAGCGACCCGGGCAGCCGTCGTCATCCCATAAAACAACTTGATACGATTGACCTGAGTGCCGCCCCAATTGGTTGTGCCGGATTGTTTTCTGGAAGAACTGTTAACGTTGGTATCCAGTGTCAGTTTTGTAACTGCAACCGTCATGCCCGGCATACTAAAACTATTGCCATTGATCGTGAGGGTACTGGCAGCAGTAGCGCTGCGACTTACATCCTGCACCTGGATGATGCGGTACCAGCGGATGTCCTGCTGGTATTGCAAAAGAATCAGGTCTCCTGCATTAAATAAAGATGATTTGTGATCGAGTACGATCGTATTATCGACAATGCTGTCGGACTGGCTGTTCAGTGTCCAGAGGTCCGCAGAGCGGGTTGGATACCACAATTCGAGGTGTTTCAGCCATGATGCGGTTGACAGCCGTGTATTGGCAGCAAAACCAAGCTTGCCGTACGTCACCTGATCAATCCCTTTCAGCTTTTCCACCGATTGAACGCTCAGTCCCTGGTTATAATAGCTGTTCAATTGATGTGTGAGCAGCAACAGATCCCCTTCCTTAATGTTTCGGACAGGCAATACCGTCAGCTTGTTCGGGTGTAGCTGTTGGATTTTGGAAGGATAAGCCGGCTTTAGCTTCCACTTGTTCAGCAGTGGGTGGATGACAAGATCAGTATCGGTATGAAATACCTGGGACGGATTGCCATCAAATGCACCCGAGCGGAAACTGGTTCCAGCGGGCACTTGCACCGGCAGTCGTCCTTCTGCCAGGGCCGCAAGGTAAACGGTCGATCCCACGGCAGGCCGCGGCAGATAGCCCAGCAAAGCGGTAAGTCGTCGTATATCTGGTTTCAGCCGGCTGGTGCGGAGGTAGGCTTCGTTTGCAATTACCTGATCATAGAAAGCAAGTGAATCACATAGATAAGCCCACATTTCCAGCAGCATGATTCCCAGATCGTCGTCACCCCGGGCGCGCCAGTTTGCCAGCGGTCGGCCTGTTACCCAATTATTGTTGGGATCAATCCACGATACTTCTTCCTGCCGAAGGCGGTATAGCATGGCCCTCCGGAATTCAGGGAACCCGGCCAGCTGTCGCGGCAGCTCATCCAGCCCCGCGCCGATATCCAACGGCAGCGGATGAATGAACTGATCACAAGGACAGGAAAAAGGATTGGCCGTTCCTGTTAGATTATCGTTGCAATCTGTACAACTCATAATCCTCCGTTAGTATAAAGCCGGATGATTCCCCTTTCGGGAAACGCCGGATCATTTTGAATACGTATGATTGAATTGATACCGGGGTTATAGCACGATTCCACAAAGACGCGCCAGCCGAACCAGCCGCGCCGGCGAAAAGAAATCGCTTCTACGGCACGTACACCGGGTACCGCCTGTATCGCCGCTTCCAGTACCGAGCGCTCGAGCAAGGTCCCGAAAGTGAAATGATCAGGAGAAAAGAATCCTTCAATCGGATTAACGCCTTTCCGACCCATCAACATCAGCATCACACGTTGCTTTACTTCTCCGCCATAAGCGTCTGGCTTCACGCAAACCTCAATTTCCAGATCGATGTCTGCATACACCGGATCCAGTAGTGCTACTTCCCTGCCAGCCTGTCGGAATCGGTTCTCCTGGTTCAGCATATCAAACCGGTCGCGGGGCTCCAGTATGACTTTCCCTTTAGGATCGGCCGTTACAAAAGCAGTCAGCCAACTACCCGACCAACGGAATTGTGCACCTGCTTTTTGCACCCAGGGCAGGCGTTCCGCCGCCTCGGCATAATCCCCGGGTTTTACGGCGCGGTAGGTTAGCGCCCGAAACGCTTCGGTGGCGACCTGCCTCAATTCCGTAGCAGTTTCCCGGTCGGCACCACCAGCAGACGGTAATGGATTGGTAACCCCCGAAACATTCGCCGGCGTCGATCCAAGCGAAGTCAAACTACCCGCCGGCAAATTATCATAGCGACCAGAACCGAGACGATATCGAACCGAAAAAACAGTGTTGGTATCGGGCACTCTTCCAAACTCACCGTCGCCCCAACGAATGGTCACGCCGGCATCCATTGCATAATCATCATGCAAAAAGGTTTCGCCGATGCGCTGATAAGAAACTACTCGCTGCCAGCTTCCATCGTCGAGCGTGAAATGGTTATCAAGGGGCAGAGAAGAACTTACGCCAACAAGGCTTCGGTGCCAATCCCAGAATTTCCCGGAGGGCACCCAGTTGGCCCCGTCAAATTGGAGTTCCTCCAATACGATCTCCGGGCGACCATCGGATGGCTTGTCTCCCAGGTAGACCAGTTGTCGCGTTTGGCTATCTGGCAAAGTAAATCGAGGTGCATCCGTACCATCGTGTCCTAACCGGTAAACGACGTCAGCAACAAGTTTGGCATCCAGTGCATTGATCGCTGCGGTCGTCAATTGATCGTCATCTCTGTCGACAATAAAAAAAACCTCCCTTGTTTCTCCCGCAGTGGCAGGGATGATATTTCCCCGAATATGGAGTGCTTCCATATCAAACTCATTTCGGAGTGCATGCTCCGGTTGCCAGCGAATCAGCGTGATAGGCTGGTTGGAAACAGGATCAATACTGGCTTCAATATGAGTAACCCGAACCACCTGCCTGCGGACAGGTTGTGCCGGATTCGCCGGTATGGTTTGCAGGAGAATCCATTTGCCAGGAATCGTGACCCCAGTGAAAGCATCCTGCACAAAATCATCAAATACCAGGGATGCGGAAAGGTCCGTCTGCAAATACATTTCGGTAGTACCCACAGGAAGACAGACTTGATCTTCATCCCAGCTATGTGGCAACATATCATTGATGGCCGCATTGACCGGATAGCTGGTGCCGGACACTGTTTCCAGAATACCCTTTCCAGTTTCAAAACAAACGCGAAGATTCTGATCGGAAAAGGCAAATACTTTTTCGCCGGCGGCAATCGTATCGGCTCCACTATCAATCGTAAAGTCGAGCCAGGCAAAAGCGCCGAGACCATCGTGCATATGATAATCTACCAATCGTGCATGTCGGCGAATGGATCTTCGTTGCGTTGCAGATTCCAGGTAGGCTTCTCCTGCTACCCGATCCTGGTAATATGCCATTTCATCTGCCACGGCGCTCATCAATTCCACCATCATCATACCGGCATCGGCTTCCAGCCGATCTTTCCAGTCTGGATACCGAAGCGAGGCAAAGTCAAGCAGTGCCGTACGGTAAGACCAAAAATCACGCGCCAGATAATTAACGGGAAAGTCTACGAGCTCATCCGGAGGGCATTCGTGCGGAGGACGAGCACAATCCAGATCGGAAGGACAGTTCGCCTTAAAACTGAAAGGAACATCGTTGTAATAAGGATCAATACGGGCGTCGTCAATCTTTAAATGATACCAGCTGAAATCACCGGGCTGATCGGTATGAAGACGCAATACATCTTTTCCATCGAGAGTCATCCACTGAAGGGGTACCCGCACTTTTATCTCCGGCAATCCAATGGTTTGGGTATAGATACTGATATCCTGGACAGCAAGGCTTCCCGGAAGCGGCGTATCCAGTGTGGTCACCGATCGCAGAAAGTAGATATCGATTTGCGTTTGTGAGCTATCCACATCGATAAAATCAATACCCGTTACTTTGCTCTGACCAAGCAAACTCGTTATTCTGTCAGGCGCACTCATATGGTTACTTCAAGGTTTAGGTAGCGTTTCTCCTGTCTTGCCTTCAGGAGATAAACGATTTTTATTTCCAGAGTTTCTTCAATTGCCTGTGCGTCCACATCGATTACTTCGATAAGGGTACCCAGCCATTTATCCAACGATTGGACGATCAGTACTTTGGTAAGACTGGCAGTCGCTTCGCTGTTAGGAGCAAATACCATTCGCAGCAGGCCACAGCCGAAATCGGGACGGTTCACCCTTTCACCGGGATTGGTAAACAACACCTGTTTGATCATTTGTTCAACATGGGCAGCATAGTTGGTTTCTTCCGCCAGTATTCCCAGTCCCTTGTCAATGGCAATAGGAAAAAGAATGCTATGGATAGATTCATTCATGATAAGACAGGCTTATTGTATTTCGTATACATCTCCCCGGTAGTCGCCGCTGCCCAAATCGTTTACCTGCACTTTGAAAGAGGCATGCTGGTCTTTCAAATGATTGACAACTCCCTGCGCTACCGCCACAAAAAGCAGTTTCATCTGTTCGCTTGTGGCCGGTACGGGTGCATCTCCCATTACGTAGGGCCATTGCTGCTTAAAGGCAGTTTCCATCGCAGCAGCCATGCTGCTGGCAAAATCATTTATCGTTCCGGGTTTAAGTGGCATAGCGAATATTTATCCGGTTGTTACCTTAGTTGAAAGTAGACTGGGTGTAGCCGACGGCATAAAGGTGACGGGCGTCATCGGCGTAACCGGCAACATCCCCGCTGCAAGTTCACCCGGATGCATATGCGTATTGAAGATCTGCACCAGTTGATTCAGGTATTGCAGCAGGTCGTCGCCGAATACCAGGGGATGAGTGGAATTTTCGATAAGTTCAATCTGCGGCGCTTCAATCACGACCTTCATTCCGGCTTTC
>DATFNI010000239.1:0-8261 GCA_035266485.1 Balneolales bacterium | reverse complement strand
TGTGATATAGAGGGGATATGAGTCGCGACAGGCTACCAGCTAATCTTTCCGGTATTAACGTGAGCCGCAAACGCACATGCTTTTTTTGCTTATGGACTACCTCATCTCCATCCAGCAAAATTTGCTTGCCATTGAAAATTTCCCGTACGTGCTCCTCAAACTCGCTTGCTGAATCAATATCAGCATTGGAAACATTATACAGAAGAAAGGCCTCTTCAAAGTCCTTTGCTTCTTTCAAGATACTTATCAGTGCATACGAATCCTCGTTGATAACAAAGTACCTGTTGCTTCCATTATGGAGCATATAGCTCTCTTTACCATATTTTGATAATTCAATCTGCTGCGAAACTAACATAATATCTGCATACGGTTTTAAGCCTAAGCCAAAATAATTAATTGTTTATCCACTATTTTATTAATAACATCTTCCGCGTTTGCACAAACACATGTCCGTTGGAAGAATGTGCTACTATGCGATATAGATAAGTCCCGCTTGAGTAGGAGGCGGCGTTCCACTCATAATGATAGGTCCCTGCCGCTTGTTCAGAATTAACCAACTGAGCCACTCTCTGCCCGAGAATATTATAGATTTCAACAGTTACTTTGGATCTGCTGCTTAAGCTGTAATTAATATTGGTAGTCGGATTAAAAGGATTCGGGTAGTTTGCCGAAAGTTCCGTTTTATCCGGTATGTTTGAGACCGGCTTCTCTATTGCCACCGTAGTTTTTGGCATTATGTGATAGTTAAGAGAATTCACCGAAATCCTGCCTGAATATTCGTCAAGACTGACGCCGGCAACCGAGATAACGACATCAGCTTCCTTAGAAGCGCTGATATGGAACGTTCCCAATGTACCGGTCGAAAAACTATCTGCTTCGGCAATTGCCAGATTAAAAACGTTCTGATCATAATAAGTCTGGTACTGTGCATTATGCCAAACACTACCCGTCGTGTCGAAGGTGACAGAGTTAATAACCCCCGCTGGCAATACAAGCCGGATGACAAAGGACGAGAAATGGTGGCCGCTCTGGTTATTGAGCTTTAAAACCAGGGGATTGTCACCTGAAGCTGTGGTATCACCTTTGTCTAGCTGCAGATCAACCGGATCTGCCGGGCTGGTTGCAGGGGCTCCTGTCACACTCTTAGCGGCCGAATAAACATCCGTTTCCGGACCATAATTGTCGTGATTACTATCTTTCGCAAAATATTTATCCGATCCGTCCAAGTGCCTCATGATCAATGAAGCATCATAACTCGATATCGTGCCGTCGCCTGACAAGTCGGACCCAACGAGTTGATCAATATATGTATCACCATTTATGGCAATATTCGAAAGAATATCATTTACGTCTGTCTTATCTAAGAATCCATCCTCATTGTAGTCCCCGTAAAGCACATCGTTGTCGCCTACCAGCAGACGACCGGTTGCAGTGGTTGATGAGGATACGTTCGCCGTCACAATACCAAGATCTGAAAGATTCTGCCAACTCCAGGGTGTTTGTATATGAATCTGACCGGCCTCCGGGTGAGTTGTTTGAATGATCTCTTTCGTCGAGCCGTCCTTAAACGTTGCCAGCAGGCCAATATCCATCTGGTTTGACGATGAGTACAAGCTAATCATAACGGGTCCTGTGCTCGATCCGGGTATTATTTCCTGATAATTGGCCGAGAGTCTGTTGGAATAAAGCCGCAAACTGAACCCGGAAGGAGGCTGGTCATATTCATGGATGACACGGGAGGTCGGATAGTTCATCCGTTCCTGAAAGCCATAAGCAGCCGGCGACCGATGCCCCGATGCATAGTGCCACAATTCGGATTCCACAAAGGTCTTGGGAAACGTTGCGTTATAATCGTTTTCCAGGACATATGTCATACTATTGATATAACTGTCATTCGTCCTGGAGATATATGCCCATACTTTTCGCCAGAAGCCAATGCCATACTTCTGTAAATAGTATAAAGCAAATGTGACCTGATAATAACTTCCCGGATAGATGGAGTACTGTGGATTATTAAATATCGAACTTGGGCTTTTGAGATAGTTGTAATAATCGTTTACCGTATCAAAGACTGCCTCTTCCATCATAACCGCATCCATCTCAAGCCAGCGGGCGCTCTCTCCTGACCATCCGTCATCTATATATTGAATGGCATGCTTGAATTCATGCGCGATCGTGACTTTCAGGTCGCCCTTTACCTTACCATCAGGATCGGTATTGGGGGGAAAACCGCTAAGTGCAAAGTCACAGTGAACCTTCATCTCGGGGTTTCCCTGGCTGTTAATATAGGTATAGCCGTAAGTCGGGCTATTATCGTTTCCAAGTCTCGCAAAACGGATTACAAATGGCGTTGAAGCCGGTATCGGATCGCTAAAACCCATAATTTTCACTTCCGTGTCGTAGACTGAGTCGGCATACTGCCCCGCCCATTCAACATAATCGGGAATGCCGTCGTTGTTGGCATCGGCGGTCGGAACTGCATCCGGACTACTGGGATCCGTTGTATAATACAACTTGAATTTCCCGGAAGGAGACATATATATTTGGTTATCCCCGGATCCGGCAGAAGTAAGGTAATGATTAATGATATTTTGCGTATTTTTAGAGAGTGTTTTGCGGGACAACTCATATTCTACAACTGCCGGGGTGAAACACTTTACAGGTTGCGATTGTGAACTCTGCACCTTTTGATAGCTCGCCGGTAATCTCGAAGGGTCGAATTCACTATAAAATTGATATAACAACGCATCTTGATGGCTGATTTTATTTTGCTGAAGATCCTGATCGATCCGGAGGGCAACGGACGAATACGGTTGTGGTGCATAATCAGATGGAGCCGTCACCTGAGCATGGGTAGCTAAAGGGACAACAGCGCCAATGATTAGTAGAATGATAATTTTAATATGATTAATGCGTAGGCTCATATAACTCACCTGTATCCAAACCCCAGAGACTGTCTTCTTACCCCTGGAAACTTGACAGCCTCTGTTTAACTAAAATCAATTTAACGTAAATTGAACTCTATATGCAATCTAAGTCCAGTAACGTTAGAGAGTTACAAGATTATAATTTGTTAATATCGCATTTAAAGTTAGGAATCCATGTATAGCACTATCTTGTATTATAAATTCACTCATATAGAAGAGCCTCAAGCATTTCGGGAAAAGCATATATCACTTTGCCGGGAATTGGGAATCCTGGGCCGCATCTATATTTCGCACGAAGGGCTGAATGGAACGGTGGCAGCAGCAGAGACGCAGATAGAACTTTATAAGACAAAATTACGGCAGGAACCGGGCTTCGAGGACATCTCTTTTAAGCAAGAAAAAACAAAAAGCATCCCTTTTGAGAAACTTAAAGTGAAGATTCGCCAGGAAATTGTAGCATTGAAATCTGACATACCAATTGATCCGTCTAAAGACGGCCAAGGATATTTGGAGCCACACGAATGGCGCAAAATGATTGAATCAGATGAAGATTTCGTTATGATTGATGTACGCAACAATTATGAATCGCAGGTTGGCCATTTTGAAGGTGCACTAACTCCTGATCTCGATAATTTCTATGATTTTCCAAAATGGATTGATGATTTTGGCATTGACAAAAACAAGAAAATACTGATGTATTGCACAGGTGGCATTCGTTGCGAAAAATTTTCTATCCTTATGCGTAACAAAGGCTACGCTGATGTATATCAATTGCACGGTGGAATCTTAAATTATAAGCACGAGCAGAATGGAGCACATTTCAAAGGAAAATGTTTTGTATTTGACGACCGGTTAACGGTTCCTGTAAATCCGGAAGACAGTGATCCTCTTACCAAATGTGAAATAACCGGAACGCCTTGTGATACTTATATCAACTGTGCCAATATGGAGTGCAACAGACTGTTTATTTGCTCGGAGGAGGGTGCCAGGCTAATGGATGGTTGTTGCAGCGAAGAATGTAAAAAAAGCCCCTATAAACGGCCATTTAATCCAGATGATATATATGCACCGTTTCGTAAGTGGTATCATTACTTTGGTACGGAATTTAAAGAAAGGCATGTCGATTCGTGACCGGATCATCTGTCCCCATTCATATTGTTGCTCCCTATACCAGTCGGCATACTGTCAGGATCTCTGACAAAGAATCCGGGTATTTGCTATTGGAGTGGTTAGTAAAACGATTTCCATTTCGGGACCATTCACAGTGGGACGAACGAATAGCTGCCGGCTTGATCCAGGTCAATGGATCGACAGGACATAATAAGCAGCCATTGCATCCCGGTGATAACGTCACCTTGACCAATCCACATGTTGTTGAGCCGGCTGTCCCGGATAAAATCAAAATCGTTGATGATCAACCCGAATATCTCATTGTGGATAAACCCGCTCCCATGCCTGTTCATCCCGGCGGGAGATACAATAAAAATTCACTCATCCGGCTTCTTGAGGAACAAGGATACAGCTCTCTGAAAATCGTACATCGCCTGGATGCCGTTACCTCAGGAATCCTTTTACTGGCAAAAACACCCGATTTTGCCCACCGGGTTACCTATTTATTCTCACAAGGAAACATCAAAAAAAAATACATTGCCATCGTTCGTGGCGTTCCTGCTGATGATGAAGTCGAAATCAATCAACCAATCAGACGGAAATCGGGGCATGTGTTTGAATGGCATCATGATCATATCGCGGGTAAACAGGCTATAAGCAGGTTCAGGGTCATCAGAAGATTACATGACAGAACCCTCGTATCATGTACGCCAGTAACGGGAAGAACCCACCAGCTTCGCCTTCATCTGCAGTTCTGGGGACACCCGGTCATCGACGACCCATTGTATTCACGCGATTTTACTGAGCCGTACCATGCGCCGCAACGCTCTGCTATCAGCCTGAGGCACGTAAGACTGAGCATTCCGGATCTGGGTCTTGACTATCAATTAAATCCGTACTTTACTATAGAATCTGGTCTATCTGAAACGAAACCGACCCTGACTTAATGCCACGCACCTCGCTTCATACCATTAAAACCTTAGGATTCCTGTCCCTGCTGACGATTTTATTCGTCCAGGCTTGTGGTGTGTTTGAGACGAGGAAGGCTCAGCCGCCCCAGGCCGGCGACGGTTCTACATTTATTCAGCCCGATCAGCCTGATATCGTCATCACCAATCTGCAGAATGCCATCAAATCCCTGAACACACAAAACTATCTGCGTTGTTTCTCTGACAGTACCTTCACTTTTGATGCCACAACAGCTTCAAAGCAGTCAAATCCAGGCCTTTGGGACAATTGGAACAAAGCTTCTGAACAAATTTATTTTAATAACCTGAGTACAGCTGCTCAAAACCTTACAGGCGATCAACTGCAGTTGAGCAATCCGCGCAGTGTTCAGTCGCCCAACATGGATCAATTCAGTGCCGATTATACCTTAACAGTAGTTCACAACAGGAGCAGCAGCGGCATACCGACCGTTGCAAGCGGCCGGCTGATCTTCATTATCAGGGCGGATTCTTATGGGTTATGGTACATCACGTCCTGGACTGATATCGGGACCGGCAGTACTTTTACATGGAGTGATCTGAAGGTTGCCTTTATTAAGGGTTAAGCCTCCTTGCGGTTGTATCGATAACATTTATAAGGAACAACGATTTATTATTGGTTATGAAAAAAAATATTATTTGTGATCTCGACGGCGTAATCATGCGGGACAACGAGCTGATCGAAGGTGCCAACCGGTTTGTTGATCATGTGCTCAATAATGGTTACAAGCTTCTATTCCTGACGAATTATTCATCACAAACCCCGATTGATCTCAAGAGCCGCCTCTCAATAGCAGGTCTTGATGTTCCACAAGAGCTCTTTTACACCTCAGCCATGGCAACGGCGGCATTCCTTGAAAAACAGGAGGGCCGGCGCGCCTATGTAATCGGTGAAGGTGGATTGACACACGAACTGTACAATATCGGGTTCATGATCACGGATACGAATCCGGACTACGTGATCGTGGGTGAGTCGCAGTCGTATAACATGGAGATGATCCAGAAGGCGTCCCATCTCATAAATCAGGGAGCCCGGTTTATTGCCACCAATCCGGATGTCGCGGGTCCGAAGGGAAAACCTTCATGTGGCGCCCTGTGTGCCCCCATCCAGAAAATTACCGGCCGGGAACCTTTCTTCATAGGAAAACCGAATGCATGGATGATGCGGGCGGCTTTGAACTATATGAAAGCCCATTCCGAAGACACAATGATCATCGGCGACAACATGAGCACCGATATCCTCGCCGGTATACAGGCAGGTATGGACACCATCCTCGTCTTGACTGGCGTGAGCCAACGCGAGGACCTTGTCATGTATCCTTATTTGCCATCACATATCTACGACAGCATTGCCGACATCAAGATTCCTAAAGCCAAAGAATACGACAGGGGCTGATTAAAACGCAGTAAAATTTGTTCCCGGATCTAATCGGCGCTGTAAAAAGGATTCGTATCGTGTTTGTCTTTCATTTGATATGCCCTTGAATAGCGGACGTAATTCCGGGAATGCTCCAAAATGGACTGCAATTCCTCGTTAGTCAATTTACGAACCGGTTTCGCGGGCGTTCCCATACAAAGATAACCTGACGGCATCACCTTGCCGGGAGCAACGAGACTACCCGCGGCAACAATGCATTCCGGCTCGATCACAGCCTTATCCAGGATAATTGTCCGAATACCAATGAGCACACGATCATGAATCGTGCAGCCGTGAATTGTGACGCTATGTCCGACGGTAACATCATCCCCAATAATGGTGGGTCCCGTGTGATGCATCACATGGATACACGTATTATCCTGAATATTGCTTCTGGCTCCAATGATGATTTTATTTACATCGGCCCGAACGGTTGTATTGAACCAAACACTTGCCTCTTTGCCGAGCTTGACGTTTCCAATAAGATCTGCACTCGGGGCAATAAAGTTTGAATCATCAAATTGTGGTGAATGGTTAAGAAATTCGTAAATCATTATTGATTGCTAAACGGGTGATTAATACTCTTGAATATTAGAGAACAATGATGTCTTACGCGGGTAAAGGTATGGAAAAGATAACCAGCTGTCACTACTGGTCATTGAAGGTACGTTCGGCAATTATATTTCGTTATAAATCCGATGGGCTAAACTTTAAATAAAGAATATTCACACCCTTCTTGAATAAAAAGAAGGGGGAGCAGTTTACACATAATGTGTCGTTAAAAAACTGATAAATCAGACATGATTTCAAAAGAAGATTTTTTACGCAAAGACAGAATTATCAAAGGCATCACAGGCGACGGGAATTTCAAAATATCGGTTGTCAAAACTACGGAGGTCGTTAAAGATGCGCAGCGGCGCCATAATTTGTCTCTGCTGAACACCGTAATCCTGGGCCGGGCTCTTACCGGTGTCATGCTGATGGCATCCGAACTAAAAGGTGAAGAGCGTATACAATTGCGCATTCAAGGCAATGGTCCGATCGAAATGCTCATCGCAGAAGCAAACAGTGTCGGAGAAATCAGAGGTTATGTGGCAAATCCGGATGCAGAACTGGATTACTTAAATAAAGAGATAAATCTGGGAGAAGGTCTTGGTATCGGTGTCCTTACCTTTTCAAAAATACTCTATAACGAAGCCAAGCCTTTAACAGGAATCGTTACCCTCCAGTCCGGAAACATAAGTGATGATCTGGCCCACTACCTCATGCAATCCGAGCAGGTTCGTTCGGGTGTGGTTCTTGATGTTCAGATCGGCCCGGAAGGTAATGTATCGGATGCTGGTGGCATATTGATCCAGGCTATGCCATCCTCAGAGGAAAAGCAGCGAATCAAGATTGAAGATCACCTGAAAACGCTCCCGCCTGTAGGTACACTTTTATCCAAGGGGGAATACATCGATGATTTGATGAAACGCGCTGTTGCTCCTTTTGAAGTCAAGGAATTATCACGGTACCCGGTTCATTTCTTCTGCCGTTGCAACAGGGATCGCTTCCTTGATGCTCTCGCCAGTCTGGGCTATGAAGATCTCAAGGCTATTTCAGGAGAAGGCCAGGAACTGGTCTGCCATTATTGTAATGAACACTATCACATCTCCGAATCCGAAATAGACGAGATAATTCGTGATATGAAGATCAAGATGAACTGATTGCCCTTACTATGGCAGTTGTCGCTATCAACGGCTGGAACCGTCTTGCCATCAGTTTCCGCAGCAAACCGGGGACTTACGAACCTGTTCGTCACCATCAAAATGAAGAAAAATA
>DATFNI010000238.1:0-2113 GCA_035266485.1 Balneolales bacterium | reverse complement strand
CGGGCGATCTCTTGGATGCTGCCTTTCCATTTGTGTAGGCTTAGCTCCCTGACCTTCTCTACTACCATCTTCACAACAGCATGTAAAAGAACTTGCTCCTAAGAGCAACTCGCCTTTACTTCAAGGCACACAACTGAGTTCGAGAAAAGCACTTGAAGAAATCGTTAAAAACGATTCGTTGCCAATTCGTCTGCCTATTACACCCGGCTTAATCCGGTGTTAGGAAAAAACCGTTAACACCGTAACCGTTTCAACGGTTTATTCCTATCCGGTTATACACCGCCATGCACAAAATCAGCGTTTGGGCAGATTTATTTTATATGGAACTGACATTTAATTTGAATAAAATGTTCGTTTAAGTTCCTTTTTTTATGTGATCCCCCTCCATGAATTTCCAAAAGATATCCCACCCAGTCTGACGGACCGGTCATCATACGCTTCACACATATAATGACCGGTTTCCGCATATACTAGTTATTCACTTTTCAATCTTTATAACTCTAACAGGACCCAACAAACCTGACGGTTTTAGTGGGGTGTCGGCTTGATAAAATGTTTTAATCGGGAAGCTGGTCCAAGTATACGTTTTAGATACATTCGGCTGCTCATCCCCGATCAGACGGTTCACCCATAAGTCGGTAACCTCAATTTTTATGGTATTCGAACCTCGTTTCATGGCCTTTGTAATATTTACACGGAAAGGAATTTTCCAAGTGATGCCCATAGACTTACCATTGACAACGACCCGTGCTATATCTTTCACTGTACCCAAATCAAGCCAGAGTTGTCCTCCGTGATTAAACCAACTCGCCGGAGCATCAATTGTCTTTGTATAGGTTCCCGTTCCTGAGAAATATTTTATGCCTTTATCAGAACTTTTATTCCATTCTGACAAAGAATTGAACCTGGCTTCGACCGGGGCCCCGCGATCTGCCTGAAAATGTACTTCCCATGGTCCATTGATAGTAGCAAGTTGTTGTTCCGTCGGAGCCGCGACAGTGCGTGAAGCTTCTTTAGCCTGATTTTGAAATACAACAAACAGTGCGCCATGTGGTTCGAGGTGAAGCGGAACAGTGGTGAATCCGCCTTTGATGTTGTATGAGGCCTCTTGAATACTTGCGGTCACGGGATTCCAAATTTGAGCTGTTTTACCATTAACCCGAAACGTGGCCTGCACATTTTGCACACTGTCATTCCGGCTGTCAACCCAGTAAATATCCTTGTTACCCATTCTGCGATGGACATATAAAAGCCTGGTGCCTTTATACGGCTTGCTGTACTGAAAATCGGGCATGATATCCTGGGAAGTTAACGCCATTCCGACGCTATAACCGGCATAGATTTTACCCTTCCCGATGTTATTTACTCCGTCCTCATTTGCCCACAATTTGCCGGCCAGAGTCTGGAATTCCTGTTCATTGTCGCTAAGACTCGGAGTTCCTATCGGCTTCTTACCTACTACGATTGCACCGTCGGTTACCATCTGTTGAATCTTGCGCAGGACCGACATGGTCATGTAGCGGATGTTTGGTCCCAGTTCAAGTACTCTGTAACTCATTCCTGAAGGAGTAACTATGAGACCGTTTTTTACCGAGAATTCATTGATCAAAGCCTCTGCATTTACAAAATCGTAAGCATATCCTTCAGGAATAGTTGGAAGCTTACGGTTAAACAACCCCGTAATGTTACTATCCTGTCCATAGTAATACGCAATGTCGGCCACAAAATGTCCCTGTTGAAGCATATAGCTGCTCCGTGCAAGGTAATTCATCCACGGACCTGCTTCTTTGGCCCAGGTTTCGTGCCGGTTGAATGTCTGACCGAATGGACCGAGGGTAAATCCTGGGATTTTGTTATCCACCGGCTGATGTGCCGATTCATGGATCACAAAACGGTTCACGCCGCTGGCAAGCTCCATGTCAGCCGTCGGTTTAAGGGTCTGAGGATACCATCCCCATAACTGGCCTGCCGAGGTCATGGATTCTGCTGCCACAAGATTCTGCCCGTAAATATGTGCTACTGATGCCGATTCGCGTACATCAGCCTTATAATCCACTCGCACATGCGTACCTCCAAAAAATCCACCGGGTACCCACATGGCACTCATGGGGAC
>DATFNI010000237.1:0-6788 GCA_035266485.1 Balneolales bacterium | reverse complement strand
GGTCCCCCAAACTACGTCCGGACAACCACTGGCTGACAGTGATTCTTAAAGGTGATTCACCTAATACGGGTGCTATTGGTGCAGAAGTCACCTTGTGGCACAATGGTCAGCAACAATATCATTACGAGATGCCGACACGTGGCTTTGAGTCGTGCAGTGATCCTCGTCTGCATTTTGGGCTGGGCAGGACCGACAGGGTGGATTCTCTTCAGGTTCGCTGGCCTAACGGACAGCTGAGTGACCAATATCACATCACAGCAGATCAGTTTCTTACTATCCGGCAAAAAGATGCTCCACCTGCCGGAACGCTGCGCTGGTATCACCCTGATTCCAGACCCGACTCTCAAACCTTGCTCAGTGACGTGACTAAAAAATCGCGTATTGACTGGACTCATCATGAAGATAATTTTAATGATTTCACACGGAATCCGCTTCTTTTTCAGATGCGTTCTGATGAAGGTCCAAAGATTTGTGTTGGTGACGTAAACGGGGACGGAAGACAAGATTTTTATGTTGGTGGTGCCAAAGGACAAGCAGGGGCATTGTTCATACAGCAGAAAGATGGCCGGTTTCGGAAGATGAACGAGCCGGCTTTTGAGAAAGACAAGCTCAGTGAAGATATCGGGTGCACTTTTTTTGATGCTGATGGTGATGGTGACATGGACCTCTATGTGGCCAGTGGAAGTGATGAATTCCCTTCCAGTTCACAGGCGTTGCTTGACCGGCTATATCTGGATGACGGACATGGTCATTTTACACGGTCTCCCGAGGAGTTGCCGACCACACATTATGTGAGCTCATCGGTGGTTCGTGCGGCAGATTTTAACCATGATGGGCGCCAGGATTTGTTTGTGGGCGAACGGTTTAAACCGTTCGATTACGGGGCTCCAACAAACGGATACCTACTCGAGAACGAAGGTAAAGGAAAATTCCGGAATGTGACTACGAAGCTGGCTCCGGGTCTCGAACACGATGGGATGATCACCGACGCCCAATGGTGTGATTACAATCACGATGGTTATCCGGATCTGGTTGTTGTCGGTGAGTGGATGGGTATCCAGATCTGGCGCAATGACGGCGGCCACGGATTCACGAATGTGACGAGTGAGTTAGGGCTGGGTCACCTGAAGGGTTGGTGGAATGTGATCGCCAAAGGGGACTTGAATGAAGATGGACAACCGGACTTTATTGTCGGAAATCTGGGGTTAAACAGTCATTTGAAAGCCAGCCCACAGCGACCGGTACTCATGTATGTAGGCGATTTTAATGGGAACGGACTGATTAAGCATATCCTGACAGCATATAATGGGAAGGAATCCTACCCGTTGGTCTTGCGGCAAGACCTGATTCAGGAATTCCCCGGTCTCGGGAATAAATATCCAACATACAAGAGTTACCGCAGCCAGAGGATTGGAGATATCTTTACCCGGGAACAGCTAAAATCAGCAATTGTAGATACTGCCGAGGAGTTTGCAAGCGTGGAATTGCTCAGTCAGCCGGATGGTAAGTATAAAGTAATCCCCTTGCCGACGCGGGCACAGTTTTCCCCGGTTTACGGAATAGCTATTGCCGACGTAAACGGCGACGGGCACCAAGACGTGGTGCTTGGCGGCAATCAGTACCAGGTTAAACCTCAGCTGGGCAGGTATGATGCAAGCTGGGGAGATGTGCTGCTCGGAGACGGGAAAGGACACTTGCATTGGATAGGCTATAAGAAAAGTGGATTTCGTGTTCGTGGGCAGATCCGGGACATCAAACTGATTGACGGACCCGGTGGAATCCGTAGAATTTTGGTTGCTGTAAACAACGATAGCTTACGTGTTTTTAAGATCAGGGAGTAAGAACATATGACACTAAAGGGAATACGAAAAATGGTGATAAGCGGTCAGACGGTTCCCATCTGTCAGACCATTAGACAAACCGGAGTGTTACGAGTTACCGGTTACAGGTTACAAGCTTTCCTCTGGAAAGAGGATGTTGCAGCCCAGGTAATTGACTACGGACTACGAACTACTGACAAAAAGATAGTGGCTGACTGCACTTCAGTTTATAGCTACATTCAATAATTGAGAAATGAAATACCATTTTTTTATAATTATATCCTGTGCTTTGCTTGCCGGGTTTGTTGTTACTGCTTGCAATAAAAAGGGTTCTAAGCAAAGTAAATTGTCGCTATTTACGATGATCCCGCCCTCCGAATCGCATGTATCATTTGAAAACAAACTGAAATTCAATCCGAAGTTTAATGTTTTCACATACCGCAATTTTTACGATGGCGGCGGGGTGGCTCTCGGTGATGTAAATAATGACGGACTCCTCGATATTTATTTTGTCGCCAACGATGGATCCAACCATCTTTATCTCAATGAGGGAAATTTCAAATTCAAGGACGTGACCAGGGAAGCGGGTGTTGGCGGTACACACAAATGGTCTACCGGGGCTACAATGGCGGATGTGAACGGTGATGGACTGCTGGATATTTATGTGTGTAATTCGGGAATAGGTAAGGGGGATAATCGTGAAAATGAGTTATTCATCAACCAGGGGATAGGAAAAGATGGGGTTCCACATTTCAAAGATGAAGCGAAACAAATGGGTGTTGCCGATTCCGGCTATTCCATTGCTGCGTCATTTTTCGATTACGATGGCGACGGAGACCTCGATCTTTATGTGTTGAATAACTCGTACTCATATAACGTCCTGAATTTTAATCATGAGTCTAAGCAACGGGACATCCCGAATCCGTACGGTGGGGACCGGCTTTATCGAAATGACAACGGGCATTTTGTGGATGTGACAAAGCAAGCCGGGATTCACAGCAGTGTCATCGGGTTTGGCTTGGGAGTAACGGTCTGCGATTATAACCGGGACGGCTGGCCCGATTTATATATCTCAAATGATTTTTATGAGCGGGATTATCTGTATCTAAATAATCATAACGGTACATTCAGGGAAGTCTTGCCCAAAGAGATGAAAAGTATCAGTGCTGCTTCGATGGGTTCGGATGCCGCGGATATTAATAATGATGGATGGCCGGATATTTTTGTGACGGATATGCTCCCTGCCAACGAGGGAAGGTTGAAAACAAATACTACTTTCGATAGCTGGAGCCGGTATCAGAATAGTGTACACAATGGTTTTTTTCACCAGTTCACACGCAACACATTGCAGCTAAACAATGGTGACGGAACCTATAGCGAGATCGGCCGCCTGGCGGGCGTGGAGGCAACGGACTGGAGCTGGGGTGCTCTTATGTTCGACATGGACAACGACGGGTACAACGATATCTTCGTTGCCAACGGCATCTACCGCGATATCATCAATCTCGACTACCTGGATTATATCAGTCAACCTAAAATAATCCAGTCGATGGTCAAGGGGAATATAGTCAACTACAAGAAACTCATTGATCTTACACCGACTGAACCAATTCCCAATTATGCATTTCATAATGGGGGAAAACTGATCTTTGCAGATTCGGCAAAAGCATGGGGACTTGGCCAGCCAAGCTTCTCAAACGGGGCGGCTTATGGGGATCTGAATAACGACGGAGCTGTAGATTTGGTTGTTAATAATGTAAATATGCCTGCTTTCATCTATCGCAACAATGCAGATAGTCTGCGGCCGAATAATCACTGGTTGACAGTAACTCTTAAAGGCACATCACCCAATACCGAAGGAATCGGATCCGAACTAACCGGCTGGGTTGGTAGTGAACAGTTTTATCGCGAACAAGAACCTGCGAGGGGATTTGAATCGAGCGTTGATCCACGGGTGCACTTTGGCCTGGGAAGCCACGATCGCCTGGACAGCCTGCAGGTGCGTTGGCCGGACGGTAAGGTCAGTATGCTCTACAACGTCGCAACCGACCGGATGATCACCGTAGATCAGTCTCACGCAACGCATCGTGTAGCCTGGGGACCCGACAGGATGGAACCTGCTAATTCAAAACCGGTTTTGAAAGAGGTAGCTGGACCCGGCTGGCGACACAAGGAAGACAGTTTTAACGACTTCGAGCGTAGCAGACTGCTTATTCAGATGCGTTCGACGGAGGGTCCGAAGATGTGTACCGGGGATGTGAATGGCGATGGCCTTACAGATTTCTATGTTGGTGGAGCCAAAGGGCAGCCGGGAGCACTGTTTGTGCAACAAAGGGATGGAAGCTTCCGAAAGATGAAAGAGCCGGCCCTGGAGCAAGATAAGCTTAGCGAAGATATCGGATGCACGTTCTTTGATGCAGATGGTGATGGTAATTTGGATTTGTATGTAGCCAGCGGGAGTGATGAATTTCCCGTCAGTTCGGAGGCCCTGGGTGACCGGCTTTACCTGAACGATGGCCATGGGCATCTGACACGATCCCCTGAAATGTTGCCTGCTAAGCATTATGTTGCCAGTTCATGTGTTCGGGCAGCAGATTACAATGGGGATGGTCATATGGATCTGTTTGTCGGGAATCGCCTTCGTCCGTTTGCCTATGGAATCCCCACGGGTGGTTTTATTCTGAAGGGAGATGGCAAAGGACATTTTCAGGATGTAACGGACCAGGTAGCACCCGGTCTTAAAACGGCAGGGATGGTGACCGATGCACTCTGGTGCGACATCGACGGCGACGGGCGGCCGGACCTGATCGTGGTGGGTGAGTGGATGCCGATTCGCATCTGGCATAATGAAGGGAATGGTCATTTCCGGGAGATCACAAAACAAGAGGGCCTGGCGAATACAAGTGGATTGTGGAATACAATTGCCGAAGGCGACCTGAATGGAGACGGGAAGCCGGATTTCGTGGTGGGAAACCTGGGATTGAATAGCGAGTTGCGGGCGAATGAAAAACATCCCATGCGCATGTATGTCAGTGACTTCGATAAGAATGGGTTGATCGAGCAGATTATCGCGACCTACAAAGGGGATAAAGAATATCCCCTGGCCCTGCGGCACGATTTGCTGGCTCAGCTTCCCGGTTTGGAGAACAAATATCCGACCTATGCGAGCTATAAAAACCAAACGGTCCGTGAGATATTTACACCGAAGCAGCTAAAGGCAGCCACTGTAGATTCGACAGTGGAATTGAGGAGCGTGGAATTGCTCAGTCAACCGGATGGGACATATAAAGTGGTGCCTTTACCCATCCAGGCACAGTTTTCACCTATTTATGGCATTTTAGTTCGTGACCTTGACGGTGATGGCAAAGCAGATGTCTTACTTGGGGGCAATATGTACGCTGTAAAACCGCAACTGGGGCGGTATGATGCGAGCTGGGGATTGTTTCTCAAAGGAAACGGCCGGGGTGGTCTGAGGCCGGTACCGGCGAGCCGGAGCGGGTTCCGCGTGCGCGGGCAAATTCGCGATATCAAATATTTGCGTGGAGCTAAGGGTAACGGAAAAATACTGGTTGCCGTTAATAACGACAGTCTGCGTGTGTTTAAGGTTTTGAAGTAAGGGAATAGGTAAAATGTTGAATGTTGAATTTCCTCGCGGGTTAACTCACAACAGGCTTCAATTCATCGGGACAACCCGTAACATTCACATTTTCGCATGGTCGACGAGTTTATTCCATCCTGTCAATTGATTATAATGATACCTGATGAACAACCAACGGAGAACACATATGGCGTATATTGAACTGACAAATCAACTGCCCGGAATTACGGGGTTATTGAAACAGTTTACCCGGACCGCGAAACCGCTTTCCGAACTTGCCCAGGAACTGTTGCGTGGTCCTTCGACACTGACGCCGGGTGAACGCGAAACAATAGCTTCATATGTCTCTTCGCGAAATGAATGCACTTTTTGCATGAATTCACATGGTGCCGCTGCCCGGCATCTGCTCAAAGACAACGCATCGTGGGTGGATGAAGTTATTTCTGATGTGGAGAGCTCCGGTGTTTCATCCAAGATGAAAGCTCTGCTTAATATTGCCGGTAAAGTGCAACAAAGCGGGCAGAAAGTTACCCGGGATGATGTTCAACGAGCGCGGGATGAAGGGGCGGATGATCAGGAAATCCACGATACTGTTTTAATTGCTGCTGCTTTCTGCATGTACAATCGGTATGTTGATGGACTTGGAACCTGGGCTCCCGAAGACGCTGAAGATTATATGGAAGGTGGAAAAGTACTGGCGACAGTGGGCTATGTACGTGAACGTTAAATAATCCTTTAAGATAATTGATGATTCGATTGAGCAAGATCTTTAAAGAAGCCGGACTGATCCGGCGTAGTTTCCGATATGTGCCGGTCATTTTATCTGTCGGCCTGCTCATGGCAGGATGCAGCAAAAAAGGGAAACAAAATCTTACAGATTCACAAAATTATAAGAAAGCTGTCTCCGACTTTTATATAGGTCTTGCCGCCGAACAGACGGATAACGCCCTGTTCGCATACAACAAGATGTTTGAGGTGACCAAGCTTTATCCGGATGAACCTTCAGTGTGGGCCAATCTTGGTGTTTTTGCTATGAGGCAGGGTAATTATGATCTCGCTCAAAAACGTCTCTCAACGGCCCTGAAGCTGGCTCCCAAAAACGGAAAGATTCAGTACCTGATGGGACTCCTGAAAAGTCAGCAGGGGCAGATAGAGGAAGCTGCGGCAGACATGAGAACAGCCGTAAAATTGGCTCCAGGTAATCCTTACATTCATTATGCCTTGGTTCAGGAACTCGAACGGCAAAACAGCCAGGGTAGTGATAAGGAAATAAGCCAGCTTATCAGTGATTTAAAAAAAATGTACCCGGATAACCTTGCAATTACCCTGGAGGAAATGCGTTTTGCTGCCCGTCAGAAAGACGTAAAGCA
>DATFNI010000236.1:0-6339 GCA_035266485.1 Balneolales bacterium | reverse complement strand
CCCTTCTTTGATTAACGATGGACGATTAGCGATTTAAGATTTTAGAAGTTAAACGTCTTAAGTTAGCGCCATTACACCCAGGATGGGAAAATTGAACACCACTCTCCGGTGAGGCGGAGGCGGGTCCAAAGCGCATCATTACCTCCCCTCGCTACACCAGCCCATCCGGCACTCCAGCACTATTGTCTCAAAGCTTCATGTATGGCCTTGACAGCCATTGGTTCCATCACGCGGTAACCGGCCAGGTTGGGATGTACGCCATCCTTGGAATATTTGGATAACATGCCGCCCTTGTCGTTGACCAAATGAGGATAGTAGTTGAGGTAGATCTCGTTATTCTCATGAGCATATTTTTCAATCCATTGATTCAGCTTTTTGATCTTCTCTGCGACATTCTTCACAGATTTACGCCATGGATATTGAGATGCGGGCAGCACAGAACAAAGAACTACTTTTATATTATTCGCCTTTGCCAGCTGGGCCATGGATGCAAGGTTGTCCTCGATCATCTTAAGGGTAGATGGGCCGGTATTACCGGCAATGTCGTTGGTGCCGGCTAAAATAAGAACGGCTTTGGGATCGAGCTGGATCACATCGGGTCTGAAACGAATCAACATCTGGGGTGTTGTTTGTCCGGATATACCACGATCCAGGTAAGGATTCTTCTTAAAAAACTCCGGATCCGTCTGAATCCAGTGGTCTGTAATGGAATTGCCCATGAAAACGACCCGGTTTTCATTTGGAGCCGGCGCCCCAACCTTTTCATTGGCAGCCCGGTAACGGCCGAGATCCGGCCAGTCCTGGGCCAAGGAAACCTGGCAAAGGCATAAAAGAAGAAGCACAGATCCGGAAAGAAAGCTCAAAAATTTCATAATGTTATCCTTTAAATTACAATCATTTCTGATTTTATTTTTGAATCCAAAGAAAGGGCAGCTCAGTCATTTTTCTCAAGGAGGGAATCAATACATATCCCCCCAGCCGTCTGGAACCGCTCCACGGCATTTTATACATCCTCTTGACAAACTTCAACGCCTGCCGCTGTTATAAAAATCTTTGTTTTGCAATAATACCCAGTCTCCCTGATCGGCATGGACCCGGGATACCATCAAAGAAGTTATGCAACTGATCTAATCTTTTTCGACCTATCCTACGTATGTGTCCCATTTTATCTGGATATCGGTGTGCAACAATAGCTCTTTCTGAGATTCCCATTTGCATGGGAATGACGTAGGTGTTTTTGTAATCTTCCTAATTTCAAATTTCTAATTTCTTCCAATCTCTCCCATCTAACTACTCAATTCCCTCCGGTACGTCCTTCTCCGCTTATGCAGCTCATTTTCATACTTGTTCCATAGAGCCTGGATTGCCTTGTTCTCTTCCAGTTCCGGGTTAGTCTCCACCTCGGTGATGCCCCGCCGGTTGAACATCTCATTCATCTCCCTGAAGATGATAGCGGTCAGCCCCTTGTTTTGATATTCCGGTTTAATGCCAATCAGGTAAAAGTCGGCTTTGGTGTGGATATGGAGGGAGCGTGCAAGGTGCATCCACCCGAACGGGAACAGCCGGCCATTTGCCCGTTGCAGTGCCTCCGTAAATGATGGCATCGTGATGGCAAAAGCCACAACATCACCGTCTTTGTCAGCCACACAGTTGACAAATTCAGGCTGGATATACCGGAAATATTTCCTCTTGTAGTAGGCAACCTGCTCCGGCTGAATGGGAACATAGGTGCTCAGACTCCGGTACGTGTCGTTAATCAGCCCAAAAATCTTATCGACATACTGTATAATCTCGTTTTTATTTTTAAAACGAATCACCTTCATCCCGTAACGGTCCATAATCATTCCTGCGAAACGATTTACCCGGTCGTCTGTCCTGCCTTCAGGGACCCGGATTTTATACTCGACCCACTCCTTTTCCTTCCTGAATCCCATCTGTTCAAAATGGCGATGATAGTAGGGCATGCTGTACCAGGTGATCATGGTGTTGCGATGCTCAAACCCGTCGACGAGCATGCCGGCTTTGTCCATATTCGAAAACCCGACCGGACCCTCCATAAATTTTAATCCGTATTTACGTCCCACTTTCTCGACCTCATCAATCAGCGCCCGGCTCACTTCGATATCATCGATGGCGTCAAACCAGCCAAAGCGGATTTTAGGCGTTTCCTGCTTCGTAACTTCCAGCCAATTGACGATGGCCGCTGCCCGGCCAACCGGTTTATGATCACGGAAAGCCATAAAAAATTGAGCATCGGCATATTTAAAAACCGGATTTTTGTGCCGGTCAAGCACCTCCAGTTCTTCATTAATAATGGGAGGTGTCCAATAGGGATTATCCCTGAACAGTGAAAATGGAAACTTGACAAAGTCCCTGAGCTGGGAGGCGGTTTTCATTTCTTTAATGGTGATCATGGGTCTCAGGATATTTGGGAATCAGTCTTCTGAAAGATTACCGTTGTTTCTGCCGCTAAGATAGCTGGATGCACAATTCCGGATGTTTAAATAATAAACGATGATACACGCTTCAGTGCAGACAAACGACGGAATGAAAGAGTTTAGTCCCCTGTTTAACTGATTTTCGGGGGAATTTTTCTACTTGCCTGAATATCACCAAACGGCCATTTCCTCTTTTGGAACAGTAATTAGCAATCATACCAGTGATAAACTATATATTTATTGTCGACTTATAACTGTATTCGGGGCTCGAGGATCTTCTGCTTTTTCCGGGTCCCGATTACCAACTCCCCGGACCGTCAATCCGTTTGTTGCCGCGATTATTGTCTTCCGCCGTCATTTCATCTTAATTTGAACACAATCCCAATGCCATAACCCTGCAAATTGCATGACAATACCACCACGCATAGAAATACTCCCCGGGAAGAAATTCATCGGCAAACGAATGACGATGTCGTTCACCGGGAACAGAACACATGATCTGTGGCGCAGCTTTATGCCTAGGCGAAAGGATATTCGAAATGCGGTCGACACCCAGCTTTACTCTATCGAGATATATCCTCCCTCTTTCTTTACCCCTTTCGATACGGTTCCCGACGACATGGAAACCCTTGAGTCGCCTGAGGGATTGTATGCTGTCTTCCTCCACAGAGGTCCGGTCAGCGGTCAAAGAGTGAAATCAGAGAATTAGTTATTGGAAATTGGGTTATTGAGTTATTCGGGTCGGCGTTGCCTGACTCCTGACTCCTGACTCCTGACTCCTGACTCCTGACTCCTGACTCCTGACTCCTGTAAAATTCAAAATTACATATACATAAAACCCTCCGGGATAGGTAGTTGGAATTTTTTATTGATAATTGCCACGCAGAAATGAAGAGAATGTCAAAATTTGTTAACTTAGGCCGTGATTGTGGGTCAAAAGCAGAATAAACTGACGATTTCAAAAATATTTTGGGATTGACGAGTTACCTCGTGTGCAAAATGAACGTGTAAAAATTATTATTTACAGCGTAGTACTTTATGATATCCTTCAAAGAGATGGCAACCTCCAACTATAATTACGAGCTTTACTTCGATCTGTCGCCCGACTTGCTCTGTATCGCCGGGTACGACGGTTATTTCAAGAAGATAAACCCGGCGGTCTCAAAGCTCCTGGAATACAGCATGGATGAATTGTACGCCAAACCCATCAATGATTTCGTATACGGAGACGACAAGGATGTCACGGAAAAAGTTCGCGATGATCTCAGAAGCTCCCAACCGCTCTACCACTTTGAAAACCGGTATCAAACAAAAAGCGGAAAAATCGTATGGTTAACATGGACGTCCTTCCCAATCGAGAGTGACCATGTGATCTTTGCCATCGCCAAAGACATCACGTATAAGAAAAAACTCGAGCAGGAACGGAATGAGCTGTTGGCCTTGCTCAGTAAAACCAACCAGGACCTTAAGGAATTAAGTTACACCACCTCCCACGATTTGCGATCACCGGTGAGTGGACTGATCTCCATTTTCGACCTGATCGACACCTCCCTGATTGAGGATCAACAAACGATCGAACTGCTGGAAATTGTTAAGCTGGCCGGGGAGAAACTGGAGCAGACCCTGAACAACTATGTGGATGTATTGAGCGAAGAACACAACCAGGATGTATCTGTGGAGGAACTAGATCTGCAGGAAAGTCTGAATAACGTACTGCAGTCCATCCGCTATCTGGTACAGACCTCGAAGGTCACCATCCACTCTGATTTTTCGGGACTGCCTAAGGTCCGTTTCAACAAGGCCTACCTGGAGAGCATCTTCCTGAACCTGATTACGAATTCCATAAAATACGCTCAGCCTGATTCTCTGCCCGTTATCACTATCCGGACCGAAAAAGTAAACGGAACCGGACAGTTGATTTTCGGGGATAACGGCCTGGGTTTCGACATGGAGAAGGTGAAGGGTAAGATCTTCGGCCTCCATCAAAAATTCCACAATCACTCCGACAGCAAGGGCATAGGCCTCTACCTTGTACACAATCACATCGCCAGGATGGGCGGACACATCAAGGTGGAGAGCGAAGTGAATAAAGGGACGAGGTTTATTATTACGTTTGCGGAGTAGCGGTCAGCGGTCAAAGAGTGAAATTAGAAATTTGAGAATTAGTTACTGGGAATTAGGTTATTGGGTTTGACTTGGTTTGTCCTATCCTCATGCACCAAACCTGACAAAAAAACCCGTAATTCTCTGTGGTTTTCTTTGAAATCTCCGTGCCCTGTGTAACCTGCTGCCCCGGGAAGAATAGAACGCGGACAACACGGAGAGGGATAGAATATCCCATTCGCAACCTATCCCTCTCTCCCACGTAAACAAACAAAACCCGAATCAAACATCCCTTATCATGACAGCAGATACTCAGGTCAAACCTGCTTCGCGTCCGTCGAATATCAGCATCATCGGCTGGTTATTCATGGTTACCGGTGTGCTGTCTGTCATAGCCACGCCTTTTTTCTTTACCTATCGGAGTATGATAGAGGGTTCGTGGCATAACCCGGCTGTTAATTTCGATGCGGCGGTTGTGTTCTTCTGTATCATGGCTGTTTGTTATGTCATCGCCGGTTATGCTATCCTGAAGGGGTTCGCATGGGGACGCACGCTCTACGTCGTATTCGGACTTATCTTTGTCGTTCTGAGCTTCGACTTCTATAACCAGGCGCTGCTCGCCGTCTTATCAGGACTCATGCCATATATCGTACTAGTCTGGCAGCTCACACGCAAAACTGCTAATAAGTGGTTTGAGCGATCGTAATATTATACTTTACTGAATACCCATCCCTCCCAAGAGCGGACAAGAAATTCCCAACTTGGGAGAAACGGGGGTGGGTTTACGGGCGTTGTGCAACCAGATCGTACCTGTCATCTTGCAGACGCTTGCTGCAACCCCCTCGCCCCCTTTTCCAAGGGGGAAAATACAAGAGCCTGAATCAATCTGAAGCTGAACTTTTTTAATTTTCGGTTTTGCGATCAGCCATGTTTAATACGATCGTATTGTTCACAGGGCTTACCCGTAACGCAACGCTGTCAGACGGCTGGGAAAACGTGCCTGTTGGTGAAGCGACGGAATAATCCATCCCTTCAAAACGACAACTCACCTCGTGCTTCCCGATCTTTTGGAAGGGCAATTTGGCAGAAGGTGCGATCGTCAGATCAAGAAACCAGCGGGCTGAGTGATTGCCTTGCATGGTTATTTCAATTTGCCGCTCATTGATATCCAGTACCAGCGTTCCGTCAAACGAAGTCACCGGCCAGGAAATATGCAGTTCGCCTTTTCCGGTCCTTGTTATCTCCGGACTCCCTCCTTTTATGGATATTTCCTTATTATTTATGACAGCCTTAAACCTCAGTCCGGCTATCTTATCCTTCGAACTCCACACATGTCCGTCGACAAATGGAAGCGTAAAAAAGGAAGATTTTGTTGATGTCGATTTCTTTGTCAGGTAGGCCGAGGCCAGGTTCTCGTTAAACAGGTGAACATCGCGAAACCGCAGGGTGCCCTTTTCCCATAGTAAGTTTGCCCGGTAGAATCTGCTGTCGAACCATACCGTCTTACGGCCGCTTCTGTTCAGATCCTTATCCACGGTAACTGCAGTTGCCGGCGTCACCTTAAAATGATCCCGGAACCATTGTCCTGTTTCTGCCAGTTTTTCGACTTTCAGCTTCTTTTCGTCCCGCAGCTTTGCAATCAACGGCATTTGAATCTTGTATCCTTTGGCCATGGCATGCCACGTAAACGAGTTCTCCTGTCCGGCCTGCACGTAGGCAAATGCCAGCGGTTCTCCTTCGGTAAACTGGTTGAAATACCAGTGGACCCACGTAGAATCGCCTCCGCCAAAATGATAGA
>DATFNI010000235.1:0-9496 GCA_035266485.1 Balneolales bacterium | reverse complement strand
TACTTATTGGTTTGGATCATCAGGTTTGTGTCGGTTCAGGAACGTCATTGTCCCTTTCCCATCCTTCATTCTGCAATACCATCTGTTCAATCGCCACGGCGTTACCATTTGCATCCAGTTCTGGCAGCGCCTGGTATGTCGACACCCAGCAACGATACACCTTGTAGGCTTTGGCAACGACACCTTGTTCGTTCAGCAATTCAATGATGATATCTTTGCGGAAATCCTTCAGCGATATTGCGGCATCCCCTTCAACATTCCAGATTTTTTTTGCCCAATTTTCAAATTCCGGATCATGTGTAACGCCTCTCTCAAGCGTAATGGCTTCGAATTTCCAGGTGCTTGGTGTAACCCTGACTGTACTGGGATCACCGCCTTCGCGATGACTCACGGGTTCAGTGGATTGTTTCAGCGCGCTGATCTTACTCACGCCCGCTACATAGCGTCCATCCCATTTGATCCTGAACTTGAAATTCTTATAAGGATCGAATCGGTAGGCATTGACAACAAATTGTGGAATTGGCATAGCTTTCAGTGATTTTGATTTATACTTGGATCTGTCCGGTCATTTGCTGGAGATACAGAACGACAAATTCTGCCGGCTTCAGCGGAGCAAAGCCTACCCAGATATTCACGATACCGAGATTGATGTCGTTTTGCGTGGTTGTCTCGCTGTCGCATTTAACAAAGTAGGCTTCCTGTTTTGTTTTACCCTGGAACGCACCCTGACGAAACAGGCTGTGCATAAAGGCCCCTACGTTGAGGCGAATCTGTGCCCAGAGTGGTTCATCGTTGGGTTCAAATACAACCCACTTCAAACCACGATACAAACTCTCTTCGATAAACAGCGCTGTGCGACGCACCGGGATGTACTTATACTCGCTCGCAAAGTCGTCATCGCCATCAAGTGTTCTCGCTCCCCAATTAACAATTCCATTGGGAAAGATCCGGATCGTATTGATGGCATGCGGATTCAATACGCCATTTTCGGCATCGCTGAATCTATATTCAAGTCCGTTGATTCCTCGAAGATCTGCCTCGGTGCCTGCTGCAGCTTTCCACACACCTCGACTTGCATCGATCCTTGCCATCAGGCCGGCTATGGCACCGGTGGGTCCTACCTGTTGTTTCAGGCCACCCTCCAACATGGTGACACGAGGATAAAAAACCGCGCTGTGATCTTTCACAATTCCCTGCCGCAGTTTGTTCACGCCATCCACCGGTTTGGTTGCTTTTTCAACGGTATCCCACTCTGGTGGTGCATCGATCAGCAGAAAGGCGCGGCGTTGCAAACAAAATGCACTCGCTTCACCAAGGAATGTAGCTGCTGTTGTACTGGACACCTGCGCATCACGCGGCAACAGCAGCAAATTGAAAATATCAACTTCTTTATCCACCTTAACATATGCAGTGTGATAATCTTCAAGTGCAGGAGGAGAACCATCCAGTCCCGGCGCCCCATTAATCTGGAAGTTGCCCGTACCCGAAATGCCCAAACTGTAGTAGCGCGTGTTCATGATGAAGAAATCGGAACCGGCAGGACCAATATTTGTTCCGCCACCGCCTGAGGTAATAATATTTCCTTCCAGATTATCGGATCCGCTGACGGGAAGAATCGCAAGACGAGATCCCCAAACTTCTGCCTTCCACGGGTACGTAGGATCCGTGTTGCGCTGATTATTGATCGCATCAGCAAGAATGGCGAATTTCTCCCGCACACCATCACTGTGTCCAGTAACACTGCCGGTGAAATTGTCGGAAGACATCGGGTCCCCGCTTCCGGTAGTTTCCAGCGTTGTACCCAACGCAATCGGCGTGGCGGAAGAGGGTGGTGGAACCAATTGTAGTGCAGCAAAGGCATCCTGCTGCAACGTGGCGAAATCATCGAAATGATCTCTATTAAACACAAGGCCGTTTGCAGCGGGGCGATTAACGGAATAGGGGGAAACTTCGATGCCGCCCTGTGTTGCTCCAAGCATCAACTGGATCGCAATATCGTTTGACGAAGAAGGCGTGATTTGCACTTCGGCATCTGGAATCTGAATCTGAAATGGCGAAGCTGACCCCATCGGATTGGCGACGACTGTGGCAGCCAATGGACTGATTGCGGTATTGATGGCTGATTGTATGGCGGTAACATTTGCTGTCAAGCTGCCAATGGCGGCTGCTCCCAGATCGATTGTAACAGGAGCTGCTCCGTTCACACTTAAATTGAATTGTTTGGCAGTAGTTGCCGAATTCAACAGGTCGTCTGGTACCGGTCCGGTCCTGGAATATCCAGGTGTGCCGGCCGCGATAGCCGGCGCAATATCTGTCAGCTTGATGAGCTTGGATTCCTGCGTCACATAGGTTGCTGCATAGCGTGCATGTGCAGGATTCATACTCAGACCCTGGAAAAACTCTGTATCAGTTTTAACTGATACGCCGGCCGAGTTTTTAACCCAACGGAAGACCTCCAAATTGAACAGCATTTCCGGCTGAAGACCATTGTAAGTGACATTCATGCGAATAGTATCACCAATCGCACCCATGGATTTAGCCTCCGCACGAAGAACGGGAGTTCCTGTCTCATTCTTCAAATCGATCCGGGAACTGGTGGCAGTTGTCTGGTTAACAATTCGGACCACATAACATTGGGTGCCTCCGTTCAGAAAAAATAGCCGAACGGCGCGTGCCATATCTCCAAAACTGGTGTCGGACGAGAAGTTTCGTTCGAAGTCACTATAACTGAGGCAAAGTACCGGTTCGAATACCGGGCCCATTTTTGTTCGCCCGATAAAGAGTGCAATAGAAGTGGCCACGCCGGTGATTGTTCGAACACCGCTGGGTACTTCCTGAACATATACACCAGGATAGGTTGGCTGAACAGGCATTTTTATCCTCCTGTTTTTATTGGTTTTTTATTTTAAAAAGGATCTTAGTAACTGGTAAAACGGATCATTTATTGATAGCCCTTATCAATCATTATCTTGCTGATTTACTAACTAATCAGTGATGGCTTATTTCAAAAACTCTCTAAGGTTGGGAATCAGAGATTGTTTATTTGGCAGCAGGTAAATCATTATGCACTTCTCAGCAGACTTGATGGTAACTCAACCTTAACAGCCATGTCAATCGATGAAACCCGCACGATCAGACGCGTCGTGCCGCGATATTCAATAACTTCCCCTTTAAGTCCACGCAGTGGTCCGGCTTCAATGGTTATTTTTGCTCCTATCTTAAAATGTTGTCCGCAGACCGTCTCCAGCCAACCGGGGTGTGTCTGCAATAACTTAAGCTGACTTATTTCGGATTGCGTTATTTCAGCAAGGGATCCGCCAAATGTCACACACCTTACGATACCTCTCGTACCCAAGACTTCAATACGTTCACGTTCGTCAACTCTTGCAAATATGTAATTGGGAAAAAGGGGTTCGTCGATTTTCTTCTTTCGATCTTTCCACTGTTTTACAACTGTCCGGATCGGAAGAAACACTTCTACATTCTGCTCAAAGAGCAAGCACTCACATTTTTTTTCAGCACGTGGTCTGGTGTAAAATACACGCCAATAAGCTGGTGCCGAATCATGATTATCTGGACGAAGGGAGGGTATGTTATGCACTCTTATGATGGTTTTGAAGTTGATTACTGCAAGCTTATCAAATAGCTTGTACCAGGGTGTTATAAAAATATAGCTCCGCCATATCACTTACAGATGCAACACATCGTAAGGATCAAACATAGCTCAAAACGGGTAGGTCCGCCGAGAGCCTCTCTATGTGATATTACATCGATTGGTGGCTTTGAGGATCACATGCTGTCACATCGATGCACGGCTAATATCAACTAGTTCCTGGTCAAGTGAAAGGAACTTTTCTATAAATCGTATCCACTTACAGACGCTACTTAAATACTGAACTTTTGTCAAGGGGTCACAGAAGAAATTCGATACCTGATTTTACTACCGAATGTTTCAAGTTTTATTTGCAACTGTTCCTCTGACATGCACTTAATATCGGTTGGAGAGCAACCAAGATGATAATTGGTAAATTTGTTCAGAGCTACCTCGTCTGGTATTCCGTGGGTCTGGGCAACCTCGAAATTTGAGGTATTGTTTCGTTTCAATTGCCTGATGATGCTTTGTATCCGGATAAACTCAAGGACTTTCTGAGGCCTCTCCGCATGGAATCGTTGAAATTTTGTGGAGAATACTTTGGGATCTTTAAAACCCATCATATCCGACCACTCAGTGACCGTTGCGACTTGCATGAGATGGGCTTGTAAGACTTCTATCGCTTTTGAGATACTGACAGTTTTTTGGCTCATAATCTCCTCTATCACTCTTAAAGATTGTCTTAAAGTCGGGCCAGATGAAGTGAAATATGGTGTGAAAGCAACCGATACCCGCGCTCTATTAAAAAAGAGACTCTAACTCCACGTTTGTTACATATACGCTACAAGCATCTGATTTGTGGCTCACGGATATACATCCAGCGACTAGGGAATCTCAAGTCCTCTTCAATCATTGCACAGCTACCGTTCTAATGCTATGCAGGACTTGCCACTATCAGTAGGTATAAGGCCTTCGTATTCACTAAAAAGTATATAAAATTTAGATTTTTTTTGAAATTTAATTGCTCTTTATTCTTTGATATCTATTGATTAGAAAGTATTAAAGTTTTTATGCTATTGACCTCATGTCAATGAATGATATTTCAAATTGTAATTCGTTATTTAAAAACTGAAACAAAGTGACTAAAAATCGGATATTTAAACTGATACTCTATCCTTTTTTTTATATCTTTGCTCACTTTTCAGCCGAACAAACGATCCGCCACGGCGGATAGCACTCGAATTTTATGGCAGACAAGAACATCACTCTGGTTTTTCCCGACGGTTCAAAGAAAGAATTTCACGAAGGCGTCACAGGCCGTGGCGTTGCCGAATCCCTTTCCCAGGGATTGGCACGCAACGCCCTGAGCGTGACACTTGACGGTCAGATTTATGACCTCGACCGGGCGTTGCCTCACGGCGGCGCCATCAAAATCAACACGTGGGATGATGAAGATGGCAAATACACCTTCTGGCATTCGTCTGCCCACCTGATGGCTGAAGCCTTTCAGGAACTCTACCCGGATGTCAAGTTCGGCATTGGCCCCCCGATCGAAAACGGTTTCTATTACGATATGGATTTCGGCGACCGGCAGATATCCGATGATGATCTGCAAAAGATCGAGAACAAGATGATGGAACTGGCCCGTCGGAAAGAGACCTTCAAGCGGGAAGAAATATCCAAAAAGGAAGCGGTCGATTACTTCAAAAAGAAGGATGATCCCTACAAGCTCGATCTGCTGGAAGGATTGGAAGACGGTACGATTAGTTTCTATCACCAGGGAAATTTTACCGACCTGTGCCGGGGACCCCATATTCCATCAACCGATAAGATCAAGGCGGTCAAGCTGATGAGCATTGCCGGGGCCTACTGGCATGGTGACGAACACAATAAGATGCTGACTCGGGTCTACGGCATCACGTTTCCCAAAAAGTCGATGCTGGACGAATATCTCAAGAATCTCGAGGAAGCAAAGAGACGGGATCATAAAAAGCTGGGCCGGCAACTTGGCATTTTCCTGATCGATCAGATGGTCGGACAGGGGTTGCCGATTTGGCTGCCCAACGGAACGGTCATCCGCCGGAACATCGAGCAGTTTTTGCGGGAAGAACAGGTCCGCCGAGGTTATACAGAGGTGATCACTCCCAACATTGGCAACCTGGAGTTATATAAGACCTCCGGGCACTATCCCTATTACAAAGACTCACAGTATCCCCCTATCAACCTTGACGACGAACAGTACCTGCTCAAGCCGATGAACTGTCCGCATCACCATCGTATTTACGACAGTGAGATGCACAGTTACCGCGATCTGCCGGTTCGTCTGGCCGAATTCGGTACCGTGTACCGCTACGAGCAGTCCGGCGAGCTCAACGGCTTGTCACGCGTGCGGGGCTTCACCCAGGATGATGCCCATATTTACTGCACTCACGATCAACTGAAACAGGAAATCAAAAACTGTATCGAACTCACCCAATATGTATTCGGGTTATTTGATATGCCTGTGGATATTCGTCTCTCCTTCCGGGACGAAAATGATGCAAAATATGGCGGGCGCTCAGAGTACTGGGAACGTGCGCAGCACGAAATCCGGGAAGTAGCCGACGAGATGAAGCTTGAATATACCGTCGTCGAAGGAGAGGCCAGCTTTTATGGACCCAAGATTGATTTCATCATTCGTGATGCCCTGGGAAGAAAATGGCAACTCGGCACAGTTCAGGTTGATTATGTGATGCCCGAACGTTTTAATCTCACCTATATCGGTTCCGATAACCAGAAGCATCGTCCGGTCATTATTCACCGGGCCCCATTTGGATCCATGGAACGGTTTGTGAGTATCCTGATCGAGCATTTTGCCGGTGACTTCCCGCTGTGGCTGGCACCGAAGCAGATCGCCCTATTGCCCATTACCGATCGCCAGATTCCCTTGGCAGATGAATATTTACAAAAACTGGAAGAAAAAGGCGTTCGTGCTTATAATGACAGAAGAAGTGAGCAAATCGGAGCAAAAATCCGGGATGCTGAAACGCAGAAGATACCGTATATGTTGATTCTCGGGGAAAAGGAGAAAGAAAACGGAACGGTTTCTGTTCGCCAACATCATAAAGGGGATGTTGGAAGTTTTTCTTTTTCTGATTTTCTTACCAATATATTGGAAGAAATAAAATCCAAAGCATTACCTAACAGTAAAAACTAACTACGGAGATAAACTCATCGCTAGAAGACCATACATTCCAAACCGGATTCGCAACAACACTGACGATACCCGTGTAAATGAAGACATTAAGGCTTCAAAAGTTCGCCTTATTTATCCCGATGGCGAAAATCATGAAATAGTACCTATTGAACGCGCTTTAGAGGTTGCAGAGCAATATGATCTTGATCTTGTTGAGATCGCACCCGAGGCAAAACCTCCTGTCGTAAAGGTGATGGATTATAAAAAACACCTTTATGAAAAGCGCAAGAAAGAACGTGAAGCACGGAAGAAACAGCACACTGTACAGGTAAAGGAACTTCGATTCAGACCCCATACCGACGATCACGACTACAACTTCAAGATTCGTCATGCCCGCAAGTTCCTTGAAGAAGGCAACAAGGTGAAAGCCACGGTTCAGTTTCGTGGGCGTGATATCATTTACAGCGACCAGGGCCGAGAGTTATTGGTTCGTCTGGCAGGAGACCTGGATGACATCGGCAAGGTTGAATCCCCTCCTACACTCGAAGGAAAGCGGATGTCTTTGATCATAGCACCGGCCAAGCAGTAATCGATTGATATAGACGCCGATGCTGTGTATATTTGAGGCTTTGAAAATTCATCGAATAACGATACAACCGTCATGCCTAAAGTAAAATCAAACAGCGGGGCTAAAAAACGTTTCAAATTTACCGCTTCCGGTAAGATCAAACGTAAAAAAGCCTATCGCAGTCATATTCTGACGAAAAAATCACCCAAGCGGAAACGGAACCTGAGATCGGCTACATTGGTGGATGATGCCAATGCCCAGCAGATCCGGAACCTGCTTCCATACGCAAAGTAATTCACTAAGTATTTAATCAACAAAAGGAGCAATAAATGCCACGTTCAAGAAATAATGTGGCTTCCCGTCGCCGTCGCAAGGCTATATTAAACCAGGCGAAAGGTTACTGGGGTGCACGAAGCAAAGTATACACAGTTGCGAAAAATGCGGTAGAGAAAGCATTACAGTATCAATACCGCGACCGCAAGGTTCGTAAGCGGGAATTTCGCAAACTCTGGATCACCCGTATAAATGCAGCCGCACGCCTGAACGGCGTCAGCTACTCGAAGCTGATGGGAGCCATGAAACAAAAAGACATGGAAATCAACCGTAAGGTTATGGCTGATCTTGCAGTGCGGGACCCGGAAACCTTCAGTGCTGTTGTCAAAGAAGCATTGAAATAAAGACGGTTGAACAAATTTCAGGCAGGCCCCCTCAGTAAAAGGGTCTGCCTTTTTTTTATCTGTAGCAATCACTATTGCCCATGAGTAACACAGATCTGAACGAAATCAGGGAAGAGATTGAAAAGTTTCCGATATCAACCTCGGAAGGACTCGAGGAATACCGGCTTAAATACCTTTCCCGCAATGGAATCATCCCTGACCTTTTATCCAGAATCGGAGATGCACCACCCGAACAGAGGGCAATGCTTGGGAAGGAACTGAACCAACTGAAGAACCTGGCTCAGGACAAATTTAAGAAGGCGCAGCAGGATCTGAAGAGCGGTGCCAGCCATAAGCAAAAAGCCACTGATGATATCACCCTCCAGGTAGAACCGCAACCGATTGGATCGTTACACCCGATCACCCAGGTGCTGGATGAGATCAAATCTGTATTCTTTCGTCTTGGATTTACGGTGGCATCCGGTCCGGAACTGGAAGATGATTTTCACAATTTCACAGCCCTAAATTTTCCGCCGGAGCACCCTGCCCGTGATATGCAGGATACCTTTTTCATCCGAAAGGACGAAAACGACACCTCGAACGACCGCGTCCTGCGTACACACACCTCACCGGTACAGATACGGTTGATGGAGAGTCAGCGCCCTCCTATCCGTGCGATCATGCCGGGCCGGGTGTACCGTAACGAGGCGATAACAGCCAAATCATATTGCCTGTTTCACCAGGTTGAAGCTCTTTACGTCGACACGCATGTTACGTTTGCAGAACTGAAAGAAACCCTGATCATCCTTGCTCAGATGCTTTACGGCGAAGATGTACGCTATCGCCTGCGTCCCTCCTTCTTCCCGTTCACCGAACCCAGCCTGGAGATGGATGTTTGGTGGGGAAATGAGCACAAAGGCCAGTGGCTCGAAGTGCTGGGTGCCGGGATGGTTGATCCAAATGTTTTCCGTGCCGTTGATATCGACCCGGAAGTGTACAGCGGTTATGCACTCGGTCTGGGTATCGAACGAATGGCTATGCTCAGATACGGCATCAACGATATCCGCCTGTTCTACGATAACGACCTGCGTTTTCTGAATCAGTTCCTGTAATTGATAGTTTATTCCCCCTATGAAAATTTCCATAGACTGGCTTAAAGATTATATCGATACCGATCTTACGGTTGATCAGATTGAAGAAAAACTAACCCTCACCGGCCTGGAAGTCGAAGGCGTCGGGCATATTGGAAGCAAACTGCCCGGAGTGTTGGTTGGCAAAGTGCTCACCTGCGAGGATCATCCCAATGCCGACCGATTAAAAGTATGTACGGTTGATATCGGCTCCGCAGAGGTCTCCATTATTTGTGGAGCCCCCAATGTGGCTGCTGGTCAGACCGTACCCGTGGCTACTGTCGGAACGACCCTTCCTGTCACTGATAAAGACGGGAATCATCTCACTCTCAGAAAAGCAAAGATCCGCGGCGTCTATTCCCATGGCATGATTTG
>DATFNI010000234.1:0-13651 GCA_035266485.1 Balneolales bacterium | reverse complement strand
AGACAAAAGTGACGAACATCCCGAGATTAACGGCTTTCGCCGATGGAATGTATGGCCGTCCGGGTCTCAACATATTCAAGAACCAATTCGAACCCAATTACATGCTTGGGGTTCGGCTTACCTGGAATATCTGGGATTGGCACGAAGCCAGGCGTCAGCGATCAATGCTGTCGGTACAAAAAAAGATCGTAAACACACAGGAAAGTGCATTTTTACGTGGCGTTCACATTGGAATGCAGCAGGATCTGGCGAATATATCGAAATACCGTACGCTGATGAGCCAGGACAACCGCATTATTGAATTGCGCAAACAGGTGGAAAGCCAGAGCGCCAGTCAATTACGCAACGGCACAATAACGCCCAGTAACTACCTGGAAGACCTCAATCAGGTATACCAGGCACGACTTTCACATGAGCAGCATCGCCTGCAATGGATCTATGCAATTGTACAATACAAGACTCAAACCGGAACATTATGAATCGCTCGAAAATTATATTTGTTACATTTTCAATCGCACTGATTGCAACAGCATGCGGCAATAAACAGAACTCCAGCGATGCATGGGGCAATTTCGAAGCCGTCGAGACCACAGTGGGAGCCCAGGGTAACGGGGAAATCATGTCTCTGAATGTAGAAGAAGGTGACCAACTGTCTAAGGGAAAGATTGTTGGCCTGGTCGATACCACCAGCCTTTATTTGCAGAAACAACAGCTTGCCGCATCCATCACTTCCCTGGAACACCAGATCGGCAGTACGCAAGATCAGGCGCAGGTAACCAGGGCGCAGCTGAGCCTGGCAAAAACAACGCTGGCCCGAACCGAACGGATGCACAAGGATAGCGCCGCTACCCAACAGCAGCTCGATGAGGCCAATAACAGGGTTGAAGTGCTGGATAGGCAGCTTACGGCTACAGAATCACAGATCGCCGTTATAAAGGCAAACATACAATCTGCAAAGGCACAAATCGGGCAGATCAATGATAAGATCGATAAAAGCGTCATTGTCAATCCGGTATCAGGAACCGTATTGGTCAAGTACGCCGAAACAGGTGAAGTGGCCAATTTCGGCAAGCCGTTGTACGATATTGCCAACCTGGACACGATCAACCTGAGAGTGTATGTGAGCGGATCGCAGCTTCCTAACGTCAAGCTGAATCAACAGGTGAGTGTCCATGTGGATAATGGTACCGGCGGTTCCCGAACCTATCCGGGCAGAGTCAGCTGGGTCTCATCGCAGGCAGAATTCACACCTAAGAATATCCAGACCAAAGAAAACCGGGTGGCTGAAGTGTACGCCGTGAAAGTCCGTGTGCCTAATGACGGGACGCTGAAGATAGGCATGCCGGCATCCATAACTTTTTAAATCCACCCGCTGGTACAGGCATCTTAAAGTATTATAAACTCAACCGTTATGAGTATTATAGAAGTACATAACGTTCGCAAGACCTTCGAAAGCATCGTTGCACTCGATAAGATGAACGTTTCGGTAGAAAAAGGAGAGATATTCGGTTTCATCGGTCCGGATGGTGCCGGGAAAAGCACACTCTTCCGTATCCTTGCCACATTGATGGTTCCCGATGAGGGCAAAGCCACCATGATGGACTACGATACGGTGAAAGATTACCGGGAGATCCGGCAGCATATCGGTTACATGCCCGGACGATTTTCACTATATACCGATCTGAGTGTGGAAGAAAATCTGCGGTTCTTTGCGCATATTTACGGCACAAACATCGAAGAACACTACGACTGGATCAAAGATATTTACGACCAGATCGCTCCGTTCAAAAAACGACGTGCGGGTGACTTGTCTGGTGGGATGAAGCAAAAACTAGCCCTGTCGTGTGCACTCATTCACAAACCGGATGTGCTTTTGCTCGACGAACCGACAACCGGCGTTGATGCCGTATCTCGGCGTGAGTTCTGGCAGGTTTTGCAACGGCTGAAAAACGAAGGACTGACCATTGTCGTGTCGACCCCATATATGGATGAAGCGAGCCAGTGTGATCGTGTCGCGTTGATTCAGGATGGTCACCTTATGGCTGTCGATACACCGCTGTCTATCACCCGGAAGTTTGAGAAGCCGCTTTATGCTGTCGCAGGTACACCAAGATATTTCACTCTGCAACAGGTAAGAAGCTGGGGCGAAACGGTGCGTGCTTATCCGTTCGGCGAACGACTCCACCTGGTGACGGACGAACCGGCGGACACCGAAGAGCTTATACGCCGGCTGGAAATGGTGGGCATTACCGATGTCGTGATGGATTCGGCATCACCAACCATTGAAGATGCCTTTATCGCATTAATGGAGCATCATCATGGATGATAAAGTAATTATTGTAGACGACTTGCTACGAACGTTCGGCTCCTTCACCGCCGTCGATCATATCACGTTTGACGTGAAGAAAGGCGAAATCTTTGGATTCCTGGGTGCCAACGGTGCCGGGAAAACCACAACCATGAAGATGCTTACCGGTCTGCTCTCTCTGTCGGGTGGGAAAGCAACAGTTGCCGGTTTCGACGTGCAGCATAACCCGGAAAAGGTAAAAAAGAGGATCGGGTACATGAGCCAGAAGTTTGCCCTGTACGATGACCTTAGCGTTTGGGAAAATATCCGTTTTTACGGCGGGGTCTATGGCCTGCAAAACAGTGAGATCAAAGAGCGGGGTGAGGCGATGCTCGAAAAGCTTAACTTCGGGGATGTCCGCGATCAGATGATCGGATCACTCCCGCTGGGATGGAAGCAGAAGCTGGCCTTCTCAGTGGCACTCTTGCATCAGCCCGGAATCGTGTTTCTGGATGAACCGACCGGCGGAGTTGACCCGGTGACCCGACGCCAGTTCTGGGAGATGATCTACGAAGTAGCCGAAACCGGTACAACGGTATTTGTAACCACACACTACATGGATGAAGCCGAATATTGCGACCGGATAGGAATCATGGTGGCCGGTAAATTGCCCGCCTTGGATACACCAGCCAAATTGAAGCAGCAGTTTGATGCCGATTCTGTGGATGGAGTATTTGTGCAACTTGCCCGTGGAAAGCAAAAGGAATAATATGAGAAGTTTCAGAGGTTTTGTAATCAAAGAATTTTATCACATCATCCGCGATTACCGGTCGCTGTTGATCCTGTTTGGAATGCCGGCAGTTCAGCTGATTTTGTTCGGATACGCTATACGGAACGAGCTGACGCAGGCGAAGTTTGCCGTTGTCGATCCTTCCCATGATGTGGTGACGACCGAATTGGTCAACAAGATGTCATCCTCTCACTATCTGCAGTTCGACGGATACCTGAAGAGTGAGAACGACATCCATGAAGCATTCAAGGCGGGAGAGATCAAAGAAGTGGTCGTTTTTGACCGCCAGTTTGCCCATAAATTGACGCATGACGGCGTGGCGGATATTCAGCTAATTGCCGATGCCACCGATCCCAATATGGGTCGCATGATTACCGGCCAGATCATGGGGATTATTCAGCAATTCCAGATATCAGGGACTGCAGGCGGGACACCGGGCAGAATTCAGATAACCCCGAAGGAGCGAATGCTTTACAACCCGGACCTGCGAAGTGTAAACCTGTTTGTCCCGGGTCTGATTGCCGTCATTTTGATGTTGATTTCGGCGTTGATGACCTCCATCACGATCACACGTGAGAAGGAGACAGGAACGATGGAGATTCTGCTGGCTTCACCGCTTCGCCCGATGCAAATCATCATTGGCAAGGTGTTGCCGTACTTTTTCCTCGCATTCCTCGATGTAGTCATTGTGCTTGGTCTGGCCCTGGTGATATTCCACATACCGTTCCGGGGCAGCGTCGCACTTTTCCTTGGAGAATCGGGATTGTTTGCCTTGACGGCACTCTCGCTGGGTTTGCTGATCTCATCAGTGGCCGACAGTCAACAGACGGCTATGATGATGGCATTGGGTGGGCTACTGCTCCCGACAATCCTGCTGTCCGGATTCATTTTCCCGGTATCGAGCATGCCCTGGCCGTTGCAATGGCTCAGCGCAATCATCCCGGCGAGGTGGTTCCTGGTGATTGTGCGAGGCATAATGCTAAAAGGCGTCGGATTGGCAATAATCTGGAAGGAGACCGCTATCCTGGCCGGAATGACGCTGGTGTTCCTGTTCGTAAGTATCCGAAAATTCAAAGTCCGACTCGACTGATATGCGTACCATAAAATTTATCATACAGAAAGAATTCCTGCAGATATTCCGTAACAGAGGCATGTTGCCGATCCTGTTCGTAATGCCTCTGATTCAGCTGATCGTTCTTGTAAACGCGGCAACATATGAGATCAAAAACATCAAAGTGTTCATCGTGGATCAGGACCAGACGCAGGTCTCACAGCAGTTGACCGGTCATTTTGAAGGATCAAAGTATTTTACCCTGGATGGTCACTCCTCTCAGATTGCGGCCGGTAAGGAAGCCATAAATGAAGGGAAGGCCAACATGGCATTAGTGATTCCGCATTATTTTCAGCGCGATCTGAAGAATAGCAAGCATGCCAGCGTGCAGTTGCTTATTAACGCTGTTGACGGGAGTGCGGCGAGCGTATCACAATCCTATGCAAGTGCCATCATCCAGGGCTTCGCCAACCAGCTAACAAAGGAGTCAGGTGCAATAAACATTTCAACAGGTAATATCAGGATAGACGACAACAACTGGTATAATCCGGAGCTGAAATATACGATTTACATGGTTCCAGGTCTCCTTGTGGTTTTGGTGAGCATGATTGGGATGTTCCTGACAGGCATGAACATAGCGCGTGAGAAGGAAATCGGAACCATCGAACAGTTAAATATCACACCGATAAGCCGGTATCAGTTCATCTTAGGTAAGCTGAGCCCGTTCTGGATCATCGGAATGGGGGAACTGGCCGTCGGACTGTTCATCGGCTGGCTGCTTTATTCATTACCGATTGTCGGGCATCTGTGGTTGATATTTGCTGTAGCTGCTGTTTACCTGTTTGTCGTACTCGGACTGGGGTTGCTGATTTCTACAGTCACTGAGACCCAGCAACAGGCCATGTTTATTGCCTGGTTCCTGTTGGTCGTATTCATCCTTATGGGAGGGCTGTTTACTCCGCTGGAAAGCATGCCGATCTGGGCACAAAAAGTGACGATACTCAATCCGATAGCCCAGTTTATTGAGGTGATGCGAAATGTGTTATTGAAGGGCTCCGGTCCACTTGATATCCGGTTCCAGTTTGTCGATCTGGCGGTTATGGCCGTTGTGGTCAACGCGCTGGCTGTTATGCGATACCGCAAGACACATGCATGATTTGCAGATCTGAAATTAGAAAATCGGGAATTAGAGATTGGAAGGTGATATAAGCTTTCAAGTATTACATGGTTATTGATGACGCTTTAGACCCACCGAATCATCAGGATTCTCAACGATTTTCAATGAATCCCGACCCAATTGCCCGGTTAACCAAAACAGCAGTTCGCCACAAAATTTGATTGCAGATATGATTGTCTGAAATATTTGCGTGTGAGTCTTCGTTGTTTCTATCTGATTACTTATCTTTGTTTAGATCAGTTTTAAATAATGTTAAAAAACGGGCTGTGTATCCATTAAGCACCACCATAAAAGGCGAAGAAGTTCACATCGAATGTCTCGGATGTGGCAGTGACGAAGCATGCCGGTTGCGTGAATTAGGCTGCGTGGAAGGTGTCAGCGGAAAAATTCTGTCGAAGCACCATAATGTTATCCTCCAGGTTGGAGAGACCAGGATAGCAATTGGCGGCGATCTGGCCGGATCGATAATTGTTACACCCTGTATCCCTGTCTGATATGCTTCGTCTGTCCGAATTGAAACAACCCCAAAAGACGCGTATCACCAGAATCGATGGTCCCGAAATGATACGTCTGATGGAAATGGGCATCACGCCGGGCCTTCCACTCGAGATTGTCAGAACAGCCCCGCTAGGCTATCCCATAGAGATAAAGATAAGGGGATATCTCTTGTCTTTGCGGGAGGCGGAAGCCAGTTGTGTTTTTTTAGAACAGGTATAATTTCTTGGATAGGAATCAGTTAACGATTGCACTTGTAGGCAATCCTAATACCGGTAAGACCACTGTTTTTAATTCACTTACCGGGCTTAAGCAGAAGATCGGTAATTATCCCGGTGTCACCGTAGAGCGTAAAACAGGCGTCCTGCAGCTTGACGGGGTCAGGCATACGATCATCGATTTACCGGGCACTTATAGCCTCAATCCCAAATCTATCGATGAGCGTATCGCCTATGAAACGCTCATCGGCAAATACGAATACGAAGCGACTCCCAACCTGGCAATCGTTATTGTTGATGCAAGTAACCTGGAAAGGAACCTGTATCTGGTAACCCAGGTGATGGATCTGGGTATTCCGATGATCGTTGTTCTGAATATGATGGATGTTGCGGAAGAACGGGGTATCAACGCCGACCCGGAAAGGATTCAGAATCTGTTGCATGTCCCGGTAGTTCCAATGGCAGCCAAACGGGAGAAAGAGATTGTAAAACTCAGGGAGGCTATCAGCAGGCATGATCTCACACCGGCAACGCCGCTTCTGTGGAGTCCTTCCGATAGATTACAGCAGATTATCACTCACATAAAAGATGAATGGCTGAAACCGCATACCCATCTGCCGAAAAATTCCTGGAATGTCGAGGCGCTTCGATTGCTCAGCAATACCCACATCCTGGATGAACTAAAGAACGACCCGGCCTTCGATTCTGCTAAGAAAGTCGTCGAAAAAGCCCGCAAACAGATGGAGGAATCCGGTGATAACTGGATGGCTGCCGAGGTGATGGCCCGGTATAATTTTATAGCCGGATACCGGGGAGATCAGGACGAATCGTCAGGCTTAAAGTCCACGCTTACCGACAAGATCGATTCGATAGTCACTCATAAGATTTTGGGACCCATTGTATTTGTTTTGATCCTTTTGGTGATGTTCGAGTCGATATTCACCTGGGCCACGCCCTTTATGGATCTGATCGACCTGGGTTTCATTCAACTGGGAAGCGTGGCCTCACATCTGCTGCCGGCCGGCATCCTTAACGATCTGATTGTGCAGGGCGTCATTGCAGGGCTCGGCGGCGTGGTCGTCTTCCTTCCACAGATCATGTTTCTGTTTTTCTTCATCTCCGTTCTGGAAGGCACCGGGTATATGGCAAGGGCAGCATTTGTCATGGATGGGTTCATGAGCAGAATAGGCCTGCATGGACGATCGGTTGTACCACTCATTTCCGGGTTCGCCTGCGCGGTGCCGGGCATCATGGCAACACGGACTATTGAAAGCTGGCGCGACCGGCTCATCATAATTATGGTCCTGCCATTTATGTCGTGTTCGGCGAGGCTTCCCGTTTATGCACTCATGATCTCCGCGTTTATTCCCCGTACATTTATTTTGGGATTCATTTCATTGCAGGGGCTGGTCTTTTTTGGGTTGTACCTGTTTGGCATCGTCACCGCCATTATTGCTGCCTTTGTGATGAAACACCTGTTCTCGAACGAGAGACCGACCCCATTCATTATGGAGTTACCGAGTTACAAGATGCCGAGATGGAGTTCGGTATTTCGCAATATGGTGGATCGGGGATGGATTTTTGTTACGGAAGCAGGCAAAGTGATCGTAGCCATCAGTATTATCCTGTGGTTCCTGGCTTCTTTTCCCAAAGTGCATAAACCTGGCGACAATGCCGCCGGGATAAACTTGGAGCATACATCACAGGTTCTGAGTCAACCTCAGGGAAAAAAGGACAGTTTTGATCCGACCGAATCGCAGGCAGCCTATCAGCTTACCCACAGCTATGCCGGTATGTTTGGGCATTTCATGGAACCTGCCATTAAGCCCCTGGGATTTGACTGGAAGCTGGGTATCGGACTGATCAGTTCGTTTGCTGCGCGGGAAGTGATGGTCGGAACCCTCAATACGATTTATAGCATACAGGACGAAAACGGCAGCATTGCTACGCTAAAACAGAAGATGATTGCCGATCGTGATCCCCGTACGGGAAGACCGGTCTACTCTATGCTTACGGCTATCTCCCTGATGCTCTTTTTCGCTCTTGCCTGTCAGTGCATGAGTACACTGGCCACCGTCCGTAGAGAGACAAACAGCTGGAAGTGGCCGGCAGTGATGTTTTTATATATGACTAGCCTGGCTTACCTGGCTTCACTCCTTGTTTATCAGGGTGGTTTGATGTTGGGGTTGGGTTAACCCGAATTATTCACGTAAATAATAAAAATGGCACTTATAGTATTGTTACTATAAAATGTGTAAGTATTTAGTCATTACCCAAATTTGAGGAATCTTAAAAAACTGCGAAATTTTCCCGTGCTCTGCGTTGAAATTAAAAATGCTTATTCAACGTACCATTGTACGTTTCATGCGCATTTTGAACTTCGCCTTGATAACGACAAAATTTCTTGGTGAATATTCCGGGTTAAGAGTGAAATTTGATCAGTAAAACGAGATAAGGATTTTTATTATGCAAACATGGACCGCTTATGGGTTTTTGGCCGCCGCTGTCGTTTACATGGCATGGAAATACGTGATTTCTAAAAGGGTGCGGGCTAAGAAAGGAAACTGCGGACCCGACTGCAAATGCGGGCAGTGAGAGATTTAACCTCAAATGCCGCTAAGGGACGCAAAGAATAAGAGTGTTTTCTTTTTTGGGATCCTTTGAAAAATAGATCGCATCAGATCACGGAAACAAAAAAAGGCGGATAAAAATCCGCCTTTAAAAATCTTTTCTGTAGAATCACTCTTTTTCTGATTCAGAAGAGCTGTTCTCACTTTCTGTGTGTTTCTTATTGCTCTTTTTCTTGCGGAACTTTCCGTATGAGCCGTGCCAGATTTTACCACGTCTGGTTCTGCGATCGCCTTTACCCATGATATTTTTGTATAGATTTAAATTCGAATTTAGACTTGTAATATACACTTTTCGAGTAATTTTTTCTATGCCGGGTCGTAATATATTGGAAGTCCCTGACTTGTGACCAGCCGGTGGTTAACATACTGGGATTTACTATATTGGATCGACAACATTATTTAACCAATATCGATTTGTGAACGTGTGGTTAGTCACAAGGTACAGACTTGCGACACAAGGTGACGACGTTAGGTTAAAGCGAGAAATTACCGGGACTATATCATTTGATATAAAAATATGAATATCTTTGGTTCATGTTATCAGGCAAAACATATCGAACGCTAGCTCTTATTGGAGCTTTTCTGATGGTGGCGGTACAGTCGCTATCGGCTATGGCGTGTCCGGTGCACATGGAGAACGCGTCGGAACCGATGCATATGGCCTGTTGTAATGCAACGGCGAGCCAGGTTATGCCTGTTTGTCCGGCCACTGGCTCGATGTCCGGTCCAGCTTCTTGTTCATGCCAGGTAACACCGGCTTCTGAAACAACCCACAAGGCAGTCGTGCCGGCTCCCGTTCCTGTGATGGAAGCTGCCGTGACGGAAATCCTTGTAGAACAATTACCGGAACCGCCCGAATCCGGATATAACTCTGGCGATTCTCCTGATCTTCATCCAGACGTTCCCATCTTTCTGCGACTGCGTACACTTCTGAATTAACCCCGTCAATCGGGGCTCCGGTCTCATCGGATCATTGTGTTTTTGAACCGGTGGTCTGCCAACCTGTTCGACCGGAAACTTACCCTATCATCATTTTTTAAGGGCTTTTTACGCCTTTTAAGTATCTGTCTGACGGTTACCGGTTTCGTGAATTCATATCGGGTAAATAGTCGAAACGTCTGACGGATATACACAAGGAATTCTTAAAACGGAAAATTATCTATGAGATGGATTTTGGCATCAGTCATGGTGTGCCTCATCATGATGGCGGGCCCTGACCTGAGGGCACAGGACACAACACAGGTACACCTGCAGGATCTGGTAAATCAGCTCCTCGAAAATAATCCCCAACTGCAGAGCATGAGATTCGATCAACAGTCGGCTGAGGCAGCCATTCCGGCGGTGGGTGCCCTGCCCGATCCTGTGCTTGGACTCAACCTCCTGAATCTGCCTGTTAACTCCTTTTCGATGGACCAGGAACCGATGACGGGCAAACAGATCACCCTGATGCAACACTTCCCGTTTCCCGGCAAACTGGACATTAAACAGGATATTGCACGGAAAGAAGCGGTGGTCAGGGAAGAGAAGATTCATGAGATGCGGAACCAACTGGTCAACCAGCTGAAGACCGTCTATTACGAACTCTTCTATGTTGATCAGGCGCTTAAAACAGTCAGAAAGAGTAAGGTGATCATTAAACAGCTCATTTCAGTAGCCGAAACAAAGTACAGCGTGGGAAAAGGGCTGCAGCAGGATGTGCTGCGTGCCCAACTGGAACTCTCCAGCCTGATGGACAAGGAGATATCACTCCGCCAGAAGAGATCTTCGCTTGCCGGCAAATTGAACACTCTCATTAATGAGCCGCCGGAAAATCCGGTTGGAATGATCTCCGAACCCGGTGTTCTGCCAATTGAGTATTCGTTATATCAGCTCAAAGAACAAGCGGATGCACACAGTCCGTTGTTGGGTGCGTGGCAGGCTGTCATCGACCAAAGCAATCGGAAAGTAGCGCTGGCAAAGAAACAGATTTACCCCGATTTCTCTGTTGGACTGGCGTATACCCAGCGCGATCATCTTTCCAATGGCGGAAAAGGGTATGACTTCGTGTCGGCGATGTTCAGCATAAGCCTGCCGATTTACTACAAGCGCAAACAAAATCAGCAAGTCCAGGAGATGAAGCTGATGCGCAGTTCGGTTGAAGAACGCTATCAAAACGTGCGTAATACAGTATATCAGAATCTACAGGATACGTACACATCACTTCAGAAGAATCAACAACTGGTGGATTTATATAAAAACGGGGTTGTTCCTCAGGCTCAGCAGTCGTTTAAGTCAGCCATGTCGGCCTATCAAAACGACAAGGTGGATTTCCTGTCGCTTCTCAACAGTGAGCTCGCGCTTTTTAATATGCAACTGACCTATTATCGGGCTCTGAGCGACTATAACCAAAATATTTCGGATCTGGAAGCGGTGACAGGTTCGACCGTACAGAATCAGCCATAAAACGAAACTGAAAATCATATTTGAGTTAACACTATGAAACCCAAACAATTATTATTCATACTCGTCATTATCGCCATTGTTGGTGGCGTTGGGTACTGGATGGGCCATTCCCGATCACAATCCGTCACGGCGGATGAAGGTTCATCAATGAATATGGATGCGTCATCAAAGAATCAGAAAGCCGATAAAAGACGCAAAGTGCTCTATTGGAAGGCCCCGATGAATCCTTCAGAGATTTATGACCATCCTGGCAAGTCCAAGATGGGCATGGACCTGGTTCCAGTCTACGCTGATGAGCAGCAAGCTTCTGCAGAAGGAGCTGTTAAGATCAACCCTGTCGTGCAGCAGGACATGGGTGTTCGCACCGCCCCTGTCGAAATGACAGATTTCAGTACGACCGTTCGTACGGTTGGAACAGTTATGTACGATGAAGAACGATTATATACGGTTACCACCAAGATCTCCGGCTGGATCAACAAACTTTATATCGATTACACCGGGCAGATGGTGCACAAGGGGGACCCGATGCTCGACATCTATTCGCCGGAACTGGTGACTACACAACAAGAATTTCTGCTGGCTCTGAATACCCGGGATATGCTGGACAAAAGCACGTTTTCAGACGTGAAGAATGGTGGTTGGTCACTACTCGAATCCACCCGGAAGCGACTGGAATACTGGGATATCCCTGCTTCCGAAATACGGCATCTCGAACAAACCAAAGAAGTACGGAAAAACCTGACATTGACAGCCCCGGCAACCGGGGTAGTGATCAAAAAGAATGCTGTGGATGGCGATTACATCAAGGACGGCATGACCGTGTACCAGATAGCAGACCTATCCAAAATATGGGTGGAAGCAAGCATTTACGACAACGAAATACCGTGGATTCGCGAGGGGCAGCCTGCCGAAATGGAGTTGTCTTATCTGCCTGGGAAAATCTTTAAAGGAAGGGTCAGCTATATTTATCCGTACCTGAACGGCAAGGCGCGAGATGTACGGGTTCGAATGGTTATTGATAACCCGGATGGCATACTCAAACCTGGCATGTACGCCAATATTAAACTGCAGGGGAAAACGATCCGGAATACTGTGGTTATTCCTTCTGAAGCTGTGATCCATTCAGGGGAACGTACCCTGGTCTTTCTGTCACTTGGAAGTGGAACGTTTCAGCCGCAGGAGGTACGACTGGGCAAAATCGGCGGACCCGACAACAACCAAGTACAGGTACTGGACGGACTAAAACCTGGTGAAGAGGTCGTGACATCGGCCCAGTTTCTGCTTGACAGTGAAAGCCGTCTTCAGTCAGCAATCCAGAAGATGCTGAACCTGAATAAACCGGACAGCATGACTGGGATGAAGATGGATGCTCAATAAGTGGTCATTCGATAGTCATTCAATGGTCACTGGTAGTTATTCAGTAGCCACATATAGGATTAAATTCCCAACGACACACGGACACAATAGAATGACAACGGAATGACAGCGAAGCAAATGACCAGGGAATGGCTACTGAGGCAAAATCAACCATCTAATTTCAAATACCCCAATTTCCAATTTCCAATTTCTATTTTTAACTGAAAACCATGTTACAGAAAATCATTGAAGCATCGGTAAACAACCGTTTCCTGATCATCGTGTTTGCGGTGCTGCTCACACTTGGCGGCATCTACGCTATGCTCAACATTCCGCTGGATGCCATCCCTGACCTGAGTGATGTTCAGGTGATCGTTTACTCAAAATATCCGGGTCAGGCTCCACAGGTTGTCGAGGACCAGGTGACCTATCCGCTCACGGCCGCCATGTTGTCGGTTCCCAAGGCTAAGCTCGTTCGCGGTTATTCATTTTTCGGCTTTTCACTGGTGTATATCATCTTTGATGACGGAACCGATCCCTACTGGGCGCGAAGCCGGGTTCTAGAGTACCTCAATACTGCTGAAGGCAACTTGCCTGAAAATGTGAAACCGACGTTGGGTCCGGACGCGACCGGCGTCGGTTGGGTGTATGAATACACGCTCGATGGCGGAAACGAGTATGATCTGCAGCAGCTACGGTCTATTCAGGACTGGTATCTTCGCTATGGATTGACCAGCGTGCCAGGAGTTTCCGACGTTGCCAGTGTTGGCGGTTTCGTAAAACAGTACCAGGTGGAGGTCGATCCGAATAAGTTGCTGGCCTATCGTATCCCGCTTTCAAAAGTCAAAATGGCTCTGAAGATGAGCAATAACGACGTTGGCGGCCGTCTTGTAGAGATGGGAGAGACCGAGTTTATGGTTCGCGGACTAGGATACATCAAGAATATAGATGATATCGAGAATGTCCCGGTGGGAACGGATGGCAACGGCACGCCGATACTGATCCGGAATATCGCTCATGTCCAGATTGGGCCCGAGCTGCGACGCGGACTCGCCGAGTGGAACGGTAAGGGTGAGACGGTGGGTGGCATCATTCTGATGCGAAACGGTGAGAACGCGCTCAAGACCATCCATGCCGTCAAAGCAAAGCTGGCGCAACTGAAGGCCGGACTGCCGCCCGGGGTCACGATCCATACGGCCTATGAC
>DATFNI010000233.1:0-3441 GCA_035266485.1 Balneolales bacterium | reverse complement strand
TCCCTCAACGTGAACAATATGATTTTGCAGATTCAATAAATTAAAATGACTCGGTTCAGATTCAGGTGGTAATGCAAAACCCATAACCTCTGCCCCCAGTTCCTTAAGCAGAAATGTAAGCCATGTGCCCTTGAATCCGGTATGCCCGGTCACAAATACACGCTTTCCAGCAAATGAGTTTAATGCCTCATGCATATCAATCACCTTACCCACGGAGCTTTTCCTTTCTCATATAGTGAATTTAGTAACTGGTACTCACGACTCGTATCCATAGGTTGCCAAAAGCCATCATGCGGATAGAGATATAATTGCCCATCAGCGACAAGTTTGTTCATGGGCTCCTGCTCAAGCATCTGGTTTTCTCGTTCATCTAGATAACCGAACAACTCACGCCTACAAACAAAAAAACCGCCGGATATACGCCCCGCAGTCGCTTGGGGCTTCTCATTAAATTCTGAAATAAGGCCATCTGTATCTGCAATCAGTTCGCCAAAACGGCCAGGCGGGCGTACTCCTGTGACAGTGAGTATCTTTCCATGTTCTTTGTGAAAGCTCACCAGACTATTGATATCAACATCCCCTACGCCATCACCGTAAGTAAGCATAAAATGCTCATCATCCCCAATGTATTGTTTAATATTACGTAGTCGAGTGCCAGTTAAGGTATCAAGACCTGTATCAGCCAGCGTTACCTTCCAATCGGACTCATCATGATTGCTATGATAAATGAGCCGACCCTCATCCCCGAAACCAATCGTGAAATCCCTGGTGTAGGCCTCATAATTTAGGAAAAAGTCTTTAATAACCTGGCTTTTATACCCAAGGCAGATGATAAATTCCTTATAACCGTAGTGAGCATAGGATTTCATGATATGCCAAAGAATTGGATAGGGACCGATTGGAATCATCGGCTTTGGAATATTATCGGCAACATCCCGAATTCGTGTCCCGTAACCACCGGCAAGAATAACTACTTTCACAATCCTCCTCCTAACAAATTCGCCTATTTTAATAAAATAATCCTTGCATCGCCGTATAGCTATCAGCAACGCCCCCACCTCATCAGCAATCGTCTTAGAAAACGTATGCCGACAAGGCTAAACCCAATTCACATTCCCGTTGCAATATTTCTGATAAACTGACCATAGTCGTCCGCTTTATTGAACTTATTCAACCAGATTTCTCGCCCCCCCCCGGAAAACGCACTCTCTACCATCCGCAGCATCCTTCCCAAAGTATCCTGTGAATAATTGCCATTCGCCTGAAGAATCTCGGCAAGAGTATATTGGAGATTCTCGTCTCGTCGATCATATGTAGCCAAAGCCTTATACAGCCATGCCTTCTGGAGACCTTGATATCTGCTTGCAACTTGCTCAATCAGCCGATTAGCCTGCAACCCCAACCCGATATCAAACCGACTATCATCCTCACCACTAACAGCCCATCGAAGAAAAGTATCAAGCATTCTAGAAACAGGCCCTTGGTTTCCCTTCTTAAGGGTCGCGATATCTTCCGGTAGCGAAGATACGGCGCTATACGCAAATCCTGGTTCCACCGAAAAGTCCAGGGTAAATCGATCCGAATCCGTCTCCACCTCTATCATCCGCTTCCGGGAGTCGCCATTGCGTACAAGCTCGATATCACATTTACACCCTGCCGACTCAAGAACCATGTCAACTTGTCTGCCCCCTTCTAGCAAGCGAACCTTCTTACACTCGCTGTTTTGGAAAGGGATGAACATGCTCAATACTGACAGGATATGGGGAATCCAATCGACATAAATAGGCAGCGAAGGATCGAATTGTTTTTGCTCTCCATGCCGTTGTTCGCACTTAGGATCCGACCAAAGCACTTTGATTCGAATAATTTTCCCCATATCAGTGACATACGCCGAAAATTTTTCAATGAAATATGCAAAAAGAAACACATGTGCAGGAGCTAGTGGCACCTTATTTACCTGAGAAATTTGAACTAATTCCTCTACCTCACGGAATGAAAGAGCGACGGGTTTCTCAACCAACACAGGAATCCGGCTCTCCAAGGCTCTTTTAGCAACCTTGAAATGATCCCGTGCCGCGTTCGCAATCACCATCGCATGGGTAAGCTCAGGAGAGAAATTTGGCCAGTCGGATGAAACCGAAACCCTCCCCTGAAACCCCTGCGAAACTACCCATTCTGCCATGGATGCGGCTCCATGCGGCGAGTAAATGGTCACTGGTACCGACTGGGGGAGCAAATCGTAAAGTACCGAAATAAGGACACGCGCCCATCTCCCTCCTCCGGCAACAACAACATGTTCAGGATATTTTTTCATTGGCAGATAGAAGTTCCGGATTGCAAATCAATCTACAGAACTAAATTCGTCCTCTCCGAAAATATCGATAATTTCACCCTCATAACCAAGCTCGCGCATATAACGCCTGATCTCATCAGGAATGTGCCAGGCCAAATTCAGCAAGGGCTTTGATTTATCATGTTCCTCTATAAGCTCCTGATCGGAGAGAATCGGAATTCTTGTCCCGGGAAGATAATGTCCGATTTTCAGTGAGCCCGGCTTTTCATATACGGCTGAAATCAACGATTCGTCCAATCCCAGCAACTTTACAAGAATTGCTGCACGACCGGGAAATGCTTTTGCCCTCAATTTTCCGGTCTTTTCTACCAGCTTAAGGATGGCCTCTTTTTTTGACTTCTTCCATTTTTCTATATGGGTTGCCATATCAGAAAAGTCCTGGAGGAACTGTCTTTCCCGCGCTTCTAAGCGTTCCTTGTTTTCAACGCCTCTCCCACTGGAGTCGTTTCTTCCCATGAATACGCGAATATTCCCTCCATAGCGCGAAGGAAACTCGACCCCCAACAAGCCCAATCCCAAAGATTCAGCCATATAGGTGAACGATGTGTAAGAGTAGGTTCGTGGATGCTCATGATAAAATGTATCGAACTGATTTCGATCCAGGACAGCTCCCAAATAGTGGTTCTCAATAACAATGACGGTATTGGAACCCATCAGTGCCCTTAATGAATCCAATACCTCATGGAGATTCTCAATATGGGCGAAGACATTTGTAAACGTAATGAAATCCGGGGCACCATGAGCTTCAGCAATCTTGTTGGCAACTTCCACAGATAAAAAATCATTGTATACGGCATGCCCTTTCTTTTCTGCATCGAGGAATGCCCCCGTTGGTTCAATACCAACGGTTGTTGCGCCCTTCTTCTCAAAGAAGTCCAGCAGGCTCCCGTCATTACAGCCTATATCCAGAACTGTTTTGTTTGCGAGAGCACCAAACTGCTGTTCGCAGGAGTCGACCAAAGCAGCCATTCCATCTAACACGTCCGCAGTAAAACGGGAGCGATAGTGATAGGTTTTAGGAAACAAATCTTTTTTGGGAACCTGATAATGCTGATGCGCAGTCAGGCACCTTTCGCAAAACATTATTT
>DATFNI010000232.1:0-9487 GCA_035266485.1 Balneolales bacterium | reverse complement strand
AACCCGAAACGTCTCATATCCGAACTCGGTCGCCGCAATGTGTTCAAAGTGGCTACGACCTATGTCATCGCCGGCTGGCTGATCATACAGGTTGTCACGTCCGTATTCCCAGCCTTTAAATTTCCATCATGGACAACCCAGTTTGTGATCATCCTGGTAATCATTGGATTTCCCATTGCCCTGATCATCGCCTGGGCTTTTGAGCTAACGCCCGAAGGTGTAAAACGCACTGAAGAAGTGACTGAAGAACAATCCATTACCCAAAAAACGGGAAGGAAATTAAACAACATTGTCATAGTTTTGCTCGTGTTAGCCGTGGGTGTCCTGTCCTACAAACTGTTTTTTGGCGGGCAGCCTTGGACGCCTCAACGAAGCAATAAATCTTGTCCGCAAAGCGGTAGCTGCTAACCCGTTGGATGGATATAATTACAATAATTTGTCTCGTCTTTTAAGCGGGGCCGGGCAATTGAAGGATGCGGAGCAAGCAGCGCGACGAGCCGTTTCTCTGGATCCAATGACAGCCAACTTCCATGCCTGGCTTGCTGCTGTCAATGTATTGCTGCATCATTCATCCCTTGCTTTGAGTGAAGCTGATGCAGAACCGGCTGCGGGTATGCGCGCCTGGGCGTTGACTCTGGCCTATACAGCGTCAGGTAAAAGAACACAAGCCGACCGGGCAATGAAAACATTAATCGATGGATATTCGGGGAATGCCGCTTATCAGATAGCAGAAGCTTATGCTTACCGGCGGCAGCCAGATAAAGTCTTTGTCTGGCTCGATCGTGCATGGCGCCAGCGAGATCCCGGTATTGGTTTCTTGGTGTATGATCCGTTCCTGCATCGCTACCGTAATGATCCGCGTTTTGCTGCCTTTTGCAAAAAAGTCGGGTTGCCAGTTCCTAATCAGGATAATGCTGTTTCTTCAGATTTAATGAAAGGACCGCAACCATAAATGAGATTTAAAATATTTGCTTGTACAGCATTCATTTCCTGAATTCGCACTAAATTAAGATGCTCTCGGACTTTGATAATACAGATTATGGATTTTAGCCTGGATCTGACCCGTTAACCCTGTGCTCCAATAAATGAATTACAAGCAACAACGATGGAGGTTGGTAATGAATTTTAAACAAACTTTTTTCAAATCTGTCCGAAACCTGACAATTTCCGGAAAGCAAGGCAGCATTCTGTTACGGGCGTTTTTTCCCGTGGTTCTCATTTTTACTACCTCGCTATTATTTTCACAATTCGCCACGGCAAAACCAAATACGGCAGCCAGTGGGACCTCAAAAACCGTTTCTCTGGCAACGAAAGTGGACACCATTGCATCACGAGTGCTCAGACAAACCGGCGTCCCAAGCGCTTCTGTTGCGGTAGTGGTACATGGACGAATAGCTTACCTACAAGCTTATGGAGCAGCGAGGCTGAATTCCGGCGTTGCGGCCAATACGAATATGCGCTACGCTATTGGTTCTATCAGCAAGCAGTTTACTGCTGCGACGATCTTGCTGCTCGAACAGGAAGGTAAACTATCATTGAATGATCATATCTCAAATTGGCTGCCCGACCTGACGAGAGCTAATGAAGTGACAGTGCGGGAGATTCTATCCCATACCTCGGGCTACCAGGATTTCTGGCCACAGGATTATGTGCCGCCGATGATGCTAAAACCGATGCCGCCCCAGGAGATTCTCGACCGTTGGGCCAAAAAACCGCTGGATTTCGATCCGGGAACCAAGTGGCAATACAGCAACACAAATTTTGTCATAGCGGCACAGATCGTGGAAAAAATCACGGGTGAGCCTTTCTTTAAGTTTTTGCACGAGCATATTCTTGGACCATTGGGATTAACGAGTGCGGTGGATTTCGACAAAGGAAATATGACGTCAGAGGATCCTGCCGGATACACGCGTTATGCTCTGGGACCATTGCGTCCGGCACCGGAAGAAGGTCCCGGCTGGATGGCGGGAGCCGGTGAGTTGGCTATGACTCCCCGTGATCTGGCGAAATGGGATATCTCGATGATTGACCAAAGTCTTCTGAATCCGGATTCTTATAAGCAGATGGAGACCGAGGTATTGCTGAAAAGCGGTGTAGGCACAGGATATGGACTCGGTGTTGAAGTCGGGATGATGAACGGTCATCGCCTGATCTCGCATAGCGGAGAGGTGTCCGGATTTACAGCCGAGAATATGGTTTTTCCCGACGACAGTGCGGCCGTAGTTGTTTTGACCAACCAGGATGCAGCCCCGGCAGCAAGCGCCATCGCCCGCGGGGTATCACGCATACTATTTAACACCCAGGATGCACAAACATCGATGAGAACAGCCCAGGCTCTTAAAATCTTTACCGGACTCCAGCATGGCAGGATCGATCGTTCACTTTTCACGTCCGACGCTAATGCCTACTTCAGCAAACAGGCATTACAGGATTTCAAATCCAGTCTTGACCCGCTTGGCTCTCCTGAATCGTTTATTCAGACAGCTCAACGGGAACGTGGCGGGATGCTTGAGCGCGTATTCCGTGTGGTTCTGAAGAATCGCATATTGCGTGTCTGGACTTACCAGATGCCCGATGGTAAGCTTGAGCAGTACCAGGTGGCGCCGCAAAACTGAGGTGTGATAAACGATATTTTGGTGACAGGTTACGGTAGCAGGAAAGTCGTGAGGGGCTGCATTATTGTTTAAGCAGGCGATCAGACTCACTTCATCCATGAAATCAAATCTTTCAGCGGGAAAACGCTGCGGAATATCTTTGAATCAATCTCTGGACAATACTGTCCGGAAACGAGTATAGCCGGATCCAATTAGGCTATAAGGTTATATTCTTTTAAAATTTTCAAATAAGTTCCTGAAATGCTGATTTTTTATTAAGATATACTGTTTCCTACTGATTGTAAATGGATTACAGTTAACCATTGAATATCCTTCCCGGGGAGGATAGCGGTAAGTTTGTGTGTGTGATAATGTTCAGATTTGTTGACTACGGGTGATTAAAGATGAAGGACGTGCAATGAAAGGGCTTGTTCTTATTCCCCATCGTATCCTGCGACCCTATATACGGCATTATGTCTATTGTGAAATAGGTGACCAGGGTAAATGGATGCATGTCAATTCGGCTCCACCAGGTTGCACTGCTCTTGTCGTTACCTGCGGAGTCTCCAAAGTTTGCATGAAGGAAGCTGCAAATCAGGCAAATACCTATGAATCTGTTGCCTTTTCCGGACAGACCACAAGTTTTAAACAGATATTTTTGTATGATCGGCTGAGAACCTTTTTTGTGATTTTCCAGCCTTGGGGTGCTTACCGGTTGTTGGGTATTCACCAGGGTGAATGCGAGAATACCTACAATAATCTGACTGATTTGCTTGGTACGCCGGCGAAATATCTGAAGACAGAGCTTGCGAGTAAGACCGAACCTTATGAGATAATGGCTGTCGTTGAACGTTTTTTCCTCAAACAAATAGCAAGGGTAAAGAAGTCGATGGATAACATTCGGCTTGCTAATGTAGTGGAACAGATCCGTTTACACAGCCATCAGAGTTCTTTGATCAAAAACATATGCCATCAGGAAGGTTACTCGATGAGTAAACTGGAACGGCACATGAAAAGAATTGTGGGCATCACACCAAAACAATATCAGCGTATTATCCGGTTTAACATGGCCTTACAGTACATCAGCCGGAATTCCTCCCATTGCAACTGGTCGTGGATAGCTGACCGGTTCGGTTATTTTGATCAGGCGCATTTCATAAAGGAGTTCAAATTTTTCTATGGGAAAACCCCCGGTTCTGCCGAACAAGATCAGTTTCTGAGTAGCATTGCTTACCGGAAACAAGTACAGGCTAGTTATTGAAATGTTATGAATGCACGCGTCCTTTTTCCGCAACCTGCTCTGTTACCTTATATTAATCATTATCTTTTTTTTGAGATCGGTGATCCTGAGACATGGTCTGATACCAACATGGCTCCACCTGGGTGTGCTTCGTTATCCATTACAACCGAAAAGAAGACTATTTCGATTAAAGAGAACAATAATCCCGCCGGCAAATACGAATCTGTCACTTTTGTGGGGCAAACCACGCGTTTTAAAAAAATATTTCTATACGATCGGCTGAAATGTTTTTTTGTAATTTTTCAGCCGTGGGGCGTCTATCCTTTGCTTGGAGTTCACCAGGGCGAATGCCGGGATGCCTGTATTTCCCTGAGCGATTTGCTGGGGTCGTCAGTACGATTATTCGAGGAGGAATTGGTCGAGCAAACACATACCGAAGACTTACAGCGTGTCGTTGAAAAATTCTTCATAAAACGAATTACGGATTCGAGGCGACAGGCGCAAAAAAAACAGACGGAAAGCTTTCGGTTGGCTAATATAGTTGAGAGAATAGGGTTGCATAGCCATCAAGGCACATTAATAAAAAAAATTTGTCGGGAGGAAGGTTTTTCTCTGAGCAGGCTGGAGCGTCATATGAGAAGGATCGTAGGGATTAGTCCCAAGCTATATCAGCGTATTATGCGATTTAATATGGCCTTGCAATACATCAGACGAAATAAATGCTGCTGCAACTGGTCGGAGGTTGCCAGCCGATTCGGTTATTACGATCAGACTCATTTCATCAAAGAGTTCAAACTTTTTTATGGTAAAACGCCTGCTGAACAATCGGCTGATGACCGGTTTTTGAGTAGCATCGCAAAAGGTATGAAGAAACCGACAATTAGCTGATCTATCATGAATGCGCGTGTTCTCATTCCTCACCCTGCTTTGCAGTCTTACATTCAAAACTATCTGTATTTTGAAGTTGGCGCAAGAAATCAATGGACGAGGGCCGATACCTCTCCTACGGGTTTGCCTGTAATGTTATTTGTTATGGATACCGAACAGTTCTCATTTAAAGAATTTGGCAGCCATGAGCCACTTATGTTTTGGGGGCAGGTTACCAAATACTCCCAAATGCATGGACACGGAAAGATGAGGATGTTTTATATTTTTTTTCATCCAGTTGGTGCTTATCAACTGTTTGGTATTCCCCTGAAGGACCTGAAAGATCAGGTAGTGAACCTGAGCGACTTGATGGGTGCCACTGCAAGAATACTGAAAGAAAAGCTTGCTGATCAAACCACCGTGGCAGGCATGCGGCAGGTGGTGGAGACTTTTTTCCTGAAAAACTTAACACAGCAAAAAAAGAATGAAGCGGTTATACGGCTAACACATGCTATTGATCAAATAGGACGGTATTGTCATCAAAATAATGTGATAAAAGAAGTTTGCTTCCGGCAAGGGTACTCAATAAGTACTCTTGAGCGACACATGCGGGATATGGCAGGATTGAGTCCTAAGATGTTGCAACGTATTGTTCGTTTTAAGAAGGTACTGCGGTACATCAAACAACAACATCCCCCCTACAGATGGGCACAGATTGCCCGCCAGTTCGGCTACTATGATCAAACGCATTTTATCAAAGATTTTGTATGGTTTTACGGAACCACACCAGGTTATCTCGAAGCGTTGGATTCAAAAATTCAGTTGAGTTTAAATTCCTCCGGGGAAGAAGAAACGGGAAAATCTATTTTTAGGGTATATGAATAGATGCTGATATTAGATAATGTTAAACTCTTCTTCTGCTTTATTCCCTTCCCAAATGCTGCTCAAAATACCGTGTAATCACTTTATAGCATTCCTTCGATTCGGGTACGTCGGGGTTGTAGAAGAATCCGTGAAACAGGCCATCCCAAACTTCCAGATCCGATTCGACGCCCTGTTTTACAAGCTGCGTGTGTGTATAAATGGCCGAACTCATAGCGAAGTCGCGTGTACCGGTAATGATTAATGAAGGCGGAAACTTGACGAGTTCATTCGGATAATCGGCCACGGAAATAAGCGGACCTTTGACATTGGCACCCTTGAAATAAGGTAAGGCAGATTCGTGATCTTTCCCGGTTTGTGGAGGTTTTGGCATACGGGCCTCGCCGACGGGCAGGGCCAAATAACCGGAATCGCCCCCGAAACCGGTGGATGAGATGGTCAGACCGGAGCAAAACATACCGATCGCACCGGGCAACGGGATGTTGTGCTTCTCAAACCATGCAATGGATTCTCCGGTCAGCATGCCGCCGGCCGAACATCCATAGATCCCGATATTTTTAGGACTGTAAGTCTTAAGAAGCTCATTGTAGACCGTAGCGACATCTTCGCTGGCCGCCGGGAACTTATACTTGGGGCCTTCTCTGTAGTCCACACTGACGACCTTAAAATGACCCACACCGGAAACAGGAATGGATTCCAGCAAGGCACACCCCGGCCAGCAGCCCATAAAACCTCCGCCGTGGAGGTTGATCAGCACTTTATTCCTGTTTTGCGAACTTATCCCGGACTTCGGCGTGAAGATGATGACATGCACATCGGCAATACGCGTGTCATCCTCGTTTACAGGATAGAGCTCCCTTTGCCGGGCCAGGTAATGCTCCATGAAGACCGGGACACCGTTGTGCTGAACAAGCCGCTTTGGGTGCTGCATGTCTATCAGATGCTGGGTGACATACGCCTTGCCCGCTTTGCTGAGGAACGATGACTGGGGAACCGCCATAGCCGGGAAATGGACGGTGCCGTCTGAATCGATTTTAACCGGATTGCCATGGCCGTTATTCTCCTGTGCGTGTACGGAACACGTTACTGTGAGAAACAAAATTAAAAACTGCAGGAATTTGTGTTTGCAAATTATGATACCCCGATTGTGATTGATCATGATGCCTCCTGGTCAGGATTTACAGCCGGAAAAAGCAGAATGAATGATTAATTCGAACTTATTTGCATAGTATATACCCGTTGGGAATGTGTCAAGGCAATCTTTCTCCCTCAATGAGGGAAAACGGTTGTCAAGAATCCGCGATGAAGCGGCGTTAATCCCGAATTTATTCAGACACGCTGCTCGAAACGTTTTATTTTTTGGGGGACAGTTGACTCATAAGAAATTCAAAAATTGCCGATTTTTTACTATACCTATTCCTTCCGCAGGCAGATATTAATCTCAACATTATGTGTGTAATGCGACAATGTAGTGTGTGATAAGGCATTGTCGTGATTATTAAATGATAGTTTCCTCTTCCGGAAGCAGAGTACTGTTTTTGGTCGATGAGAGGAATTGCGGATTTTTCAATTAAAGAGACGTGAGATTATACATAGTCAGGACAGGTGGATTTTTTTGTCATCAGACAAAATATGGGAACCATTACCCTATGAGGACCATATGGCTATATCGATTTAAAAGCAACCTGATGAACAGATCACGAGTGACTCTTGGGCTTAGGTCTCTTTTATCAAATGAAAAAGAAGATACAGAAAGCGATTCAAGGAGTTAGTACGACATTTAGGATTGAGTGTAATGAAGATATTCTTTTTGATTACTGTAGCACTTCTGTTTAATTCGGTGGCCTCGTTCGCTCAATGGAATGCAACCCTTAACATTGTGCCTTATCCCTCTCCTTATGTCAGTGACTGGCAGAATAATACTGCTCAAGTAGGTCAGTTGATGATTTTTAGCAACTCCAACAGTCCTGCAAAAGTAAAGATACTAAGTATAGCCACACTCCAGGGAGTTGGTAAAGTATTCGAGGGCACCAGTGATGAAATAACCGTACAACCTGGAATTCCAACGACAATCGATGTCACTAAGCTTATCAAATTTGGAGAGGCTACCTTCCCGGAAAGACACCTTAAAAACCAATCTGTTGAAACGGGCAGGTTGCCCGAAGGACAGTATGAACTGTCCATAACCGTTCTGAACCCATCAAATCCCCAAACTCCGCTAGTCAGCAATGTTGATGCCGATTTTACCATTATCTATCCGGATCCACCCAGTCTGATTTTTCCGGATCAACAGGATCAAATAACAAGTGAATATCCCACATTTCAGTGGACGCCTGTCACTGTTCCTCCTGATTATACCATCTATTATTCCCTTAAGGTTGTACAGGTTTTAGACGGTCAGACCCCGCAAAGAGCTTTGGAAGCCAATATTCCACAATTCGAAAAAGATCATCTTACCACCCCAACATTTACGTATCCGATTGATGCGCTTCCCCTGGATACGGGTAAAACATATGCGTGGCGGGTGACGGCACTCGATCAAAACAATTTTCCACCCACACATAATAACGGCAACAGTCAGATATACACGTTTACCTATTTCAATCCCGATACCGCTGCAACCACCGCGGGCAGTCCGGTAACGGTTGCAAGTTCGGGATCCGGGTGTGCCGGAACTACGCTAAGTGGTGGTAATCATACTGATATTAGTTCATCCAGGGTCGCCGGGCTGGACCATCTGACCATTGGCGGGTTTCTCATACACCCGGATCAGATACAACAACAAAATGCTTCGGATCATACATACAAGGGCACAGGTTATATTACCTGGAGTCCGCTTGGCAGTCCCATCAAACTGGCCGTGGCATTTAGCGGGATCAAAATAAATTCGGATGGGGCGGTTTATCAGGGTACGGTAACGACTACGGCTACTGGCAATTCTGGTATGAGGGCCTGGAATTCTCTTGACAGTGCGTCCACACCGGGCGCGGGGATCAGTAATCTCGGCACACTTTCAGATGAGCAATACAATAACCTGGATGAATACCTCTCCAATCATTTAATCAGGTCTCTTGGCGAGAACGTTACGCCAGCCGATTTCCCCCTTGGATTTCGAAATCAAAATCAACTCAACACACCCACGCTGGCACTCATGGGAATTACCTTTACTCCCAATGGCGCCAGTATGAATGTGCTTTACAATCTGAATATTCCGGATGCAAATAAGTGGATCTCCTTCTTTAATACTTGTCAAAGGATAACTCCGGGTGGGATGGGAACTGGATCGGGGGACCACGGCATCTTATATCTACCTGAGGACCAATCCATGACATTAAACGGAACGTCATTCCGGTTTAAGGGTTCGGGGACATCCCCTTCAGACACTGCCGGCGGAACATATGTCAAATGGAACAACGAGGGACTGCAGACGATCGTGGCAACGGCCGAGCGATCATTTTCGCAGGATGATATAAAATCACTGAATGATGACGGCACTGTTGCAAGCCAGCCCGAGAAGATGCAGCTTAAATTCACTTTTACCAGTTGGAACAACTGGATTGCCCGTGCTACCCCGGAGCACGATTTCGAAATTGCCGATCTGCCTGGTTTTTCTATCAGCGTTTACGGAGGTGGTTTTTATGATCACTCCACAAGCAGGAACCCCGCCGGCCTCAATAGTGCCGGTTTTCCAGACAACTACACCGATGGCTCCAAAATAGGTGGCAATTTTACGGGACTTTATTTCCCTGATCTGACCATAAAACTTCCCGAGGGTTTCAAAACATATGGAAGTGGAAGCGACGAAAGGATAAGTTTTCCCTTTCACAATTTCATTCTGGACGATCAGGGGGTAACCGTCCATATCAATAAAAGAAATAACGTATTTCCCTTCAGTAACCGTGGT
>DATFNI010000231.1:0-11346 GCA_035266485.1 Balneolales bacterium | reverse complement strand
GGGAAAAACATCGGGCACGGGCAGCATGCTAAAATTTTTTTTTATCAACGTCTCGTCACGCTTCAGGAAGGAATACTCAAAGCACAAATGAAGAAGATGACGACGCATCGGAAAAGTTACGCCACACCAGAGGGATTTTTCTGCAATTTCTACTGCTGTATCGAGTTGCCCTTCCATTTGGTAGTGCTGGGCGAGGTAGGCGAGTAAAAAGGGATTGTTGGGCGACTCTTTTAGCTTGGCCTGCAGAATCTTGAGGTTACGCTGGCGTTTGAGCCCTGTATTTACATTATGATTGTATCCTTTGTGAATAATTCGTACCGGACTGGTGTACACCTGGGATTTTGAAACATGGAGGGTTTCATGTATCGCAGATTCATAGTGTATGTCGGGATGATTGCGATAGAAACGAATCAACCGGTGAATAAGGGAAACTTCACTGTTGTGTTCGTTTTTCAGGTTGTGAATGTTGAGATAGTATCCTAAAGCATTAGTCCACGGGTAGGATTCAAAAAACCACGGGACATCATCCCGGGAAATCTCTTCATCCGCATCCAGCTGAAGCAACCATGGGTTTCTTGCTTGTGCTAAAGCAGCATTTCTCGCTTCTGCAAAATCATTTTTCCATTCGTGATCATAGACGGATGCATGGTATCTTCTTGCAATTTCCCTGGTCGTATCTGAGGATCCGGTGTCCATGATGACGATCTCATCCACCCATCCATGTACGCTTTCCAGGCAGGCGGCAAGATGGCGCTCTTCGTTCTTGACGATCATGCACAACGAGATCGGCAGCTTATCCATCCGTCAATGATTTTGGTGAAGGAATTACGGGTTGTCAGGCAAAAACCGGATGGTTGGGATCGCGCCGGCGGGCCTCTTCAAAATACGTTTCTGCTTTTTCTTCAAGGCCAACGCGTTTCATCAGATCACCCATCATGATCCAGTTGTCAACCTCATCAGGATTTGCTACCAGGCGGTCATAGAGATATTGAGCGGCCTCATCAAACTTTTCCTGGAGGATGTATAACAAGACACGGTTGCGATGCGCAGCCTCGAGATCTTCAAGTTCAATCGCTTCGGTTAAATCCTGATCGGCAGCATCCAGCTCACTCAGGTTCATTTTTGCAAAAGCCCTGAGGTTATAAAGAGCTGCATCATAAGGGGCATTGTCAATGGCACGATCAAGCGCCTGGATACTTTCTTTCCAATTAAAACGGAATTGATGGGCCATGGCTTCCACATGGAAAGCTTCGGCAGCATCCGGATAGTTAGCTTGTAGCTCCTCAGCTAATTGAAGACAATGATCATAGTCTCCCTTTTCGAGGGTTTGAAGGCAGTTTTCAAGCTGTGCGTCGTAGGTAGCCATGTCAGGGTTCGTTAGGGGATTTTAGTTTTTTTAAAATATCGGGAAGATCCACCGAATTCGGCTTGGTGTCGGCGAGAGACTCTCGGTTTTCAAACTTAACCCGATCCATAATCTCATCTCGAACAATCGAAACATCCCGCGGGGCGTCAATGCCCAGTTTGATCTGATTTCGACCGATTTCGACGATGGTGATTTTGATGTTGTCATTAAGGTAAATTCCTTCACCTTCTTTTCGTGAGAGAACCAGCATGGTTTATTCCTCATGTCGATTGCATAGTGATGTAATCCAGAATATACTGCTCTCCCCTCAGCAGTTCTACATCTACGACGATTGGCGCCTTTAATGAGATGTGTTTTATTGAGGGGTTGAGCTTAAGGATTACATAAGCAGCCGTGTTAGGATTATCATTCAGAATCTGCATGAGTTGAGGATAATAATCCTCACGTGATTCCTCATCCAGATCTTCCGAATCAATCAGGGTCAAGGGTATCACCGGCAAGTGGTATAACCCACTCTGACTGATCATCCAAACTAATGGCTGGTACTCTTCGATACAAACAAAAGCGAAATTGCGTTCACTGTCCAGGCCGGGAACTCCCTTAGGGAAGTGTATGATTTTTGTGTTTTCAATGCCCATCGGACCAAAAACACGGGAATCGATCATGGTTGTATTGGACACATTCGACATGGTCATCGGCTCCGGCACGCTGCTATGATTACATGTACTTAGCAAGGTTGTTACTCATAATTTGGGAGTGAACGGTTAAAGCGGCAGAATACGCCGTCTGCAGACTTTGAAACTGACTGATCACAGAAGCATAGTCGGCATCTGTAAGGTTGCTTATGTTCGATTGCAGGTTGATGTTACTTGCATCGTACTGATTCGTCGTAAACTGCATCTGATTAATGGTATTACCAAGTTGACCATTCAGATCACTGACATGCCCAACGGCCGAAGTAATATTATTCAGCTCATTACTTACACCTTGCGAATTGCCTGCACGCAAGCTCGATGAAAGGCGGTCAAGCATCTTAAAAATGGTATCACCACTCTTATAATCTATCAGGTTATTTCCATCCGTACTGACCTTGACCGTACTGCTGTCGCTGATTTTGATATTCAATGACCCGGAATTACCATTATAGGTGACCGTATTGCCTGAGACCGAAAAGGGTGGGTTATCCGACTTTGTACCCCCGAACAAATAACGTCCCTGAATCTGGGTATTGGTCAGTTCGACCAGCGATTGCTTTAACTGATCGACATTATCAGCCATGTTACTCATATCACTTTGCGACAGGGTACCGTTTGCTCCCTGAACGGCAATCGATTTAATCTTAGTGAGTTCATCCTGCATCTGGGTCATGGCATCACTGGCCGAATTAGCCTGGGTCAGACCGGTATCAATATTTGTCTGATATTGTTGATTCCTTTTGACTTCTGCCTCCAGGTTACGGCCATCGGAATACGCCGTCGGATTGTCTGATGGCTGGTTTACGCTTTTTTGAGTAGATAACTGCTCCTCAAGCTTGGCCATCTCAGAACGATTGCGATTAATGTTCTGAAGAAATGTATTGATATAACTTTGCTCTGTTATTCTCATGGTCAGAGGATAGATATGAGTGATTGGAACATCTGCTGTGATGTATTCAGAACCCTTGCCGTAGCCTGATAGGCATTCTGATATTTAATCATATTCGTAAGTTGCTCATCAAGATTCACCCCAGACGTACTAGCCTGCTGCGTGTCAAGCAAATTCTTAGCCGATTGCAGCGTTTGTATACTATTCGTCAGATTTGTGATATCAGAACCTGCTGAAGTTGCCATAGCCGTAGCGTTTTGTTGAAGAGTTTGTCCGTTGATGACATTACTGCTCCCAAGGTCATAAATTTGCAGTGCAATCTTATTGTTGCCTGTTGCACCGGAAGTATCTGAAGCCGCAATTGCCTGAGGGTTATTTTGAATCACAGAATTCAGGGATATGGTTTTTGCCGTGGTATTATTGGGATCGAAGAAGTCGACACCGGTATTGCCGTTCATGTCATACCCCGTTTGGTGTATGGCATTGACTTTTTCAACCAGGTTCTTGGCAAGTGAATTCAGCTGATTTTGATAACCCGGGATTACCTTGTCATAATTGGTGATGTTGGCACCGACGCTACCTCCGGTTATATCCAGAGCCTTCCCGTTACCCAAACGGACTCGCATCTGATTATTGCCGGTGTCCTCTTCTGTTTGGAGCGCTTGTGACTGATCGTTATGCAAGACGACCATACCGCCAATGCGTATCTCGTAGTCGTTGTTTGAGTTTTTAAGGACGGTGAAATTGACGAGCTTGGATAAATCCTGAAGCTTTTGGGCGCGCTGATCGAGCGACTGATTATCGGGATGCCCGAGATTCTGGCTCGAAAGTATTGATTTGTTCAGCGTTGCAATATCACTGAGAAGACCGTTGACCTGGGTGACGTCGGTCCGGATGGATGTGGCAACATCACCTTTCATTGAAGTCAAAGTTGAGTCCAGGCTATGGAACTGACTGGTCAGTGCCTGAGTCTGGTTGATAACATTATTGCGAAGCGTGTTGTCTTCGGGCTGATTGGACAGATTACTGAACGAATTGAAAAAGTTGCCTATCAGTTGGTCCAGATCCTGGCCGTTTTGCGTGGAAAGAGTCGATTGCAATTGCTGCAGAACTTTTTGTTGCTCCTGTTGCGATCCGATCTGGCTTTGCTTATCCCGGATTTGCTGGTCGATGATGTTATCGTGTAAACGCTGTATATCCTGGATGTTGACACCCAGTCCGATAGATAACCCGCCGCTTTGATAGCCGGCAGAAGTCACATCCAGACGTTGTTGGCTATATCCCGGAGTACTGGCATTTGCAATATTGTTGCCAATTACATCCATCGCCATTCGGCTGGCTTGTAACCCGCGTTTGGTTATCTCTAACAGGGTATCCATAATATCAGGCGGTTTGATTAATCATTCGGGCCAGCCCTGCGTCCTGGGCCTTGTGTCCGTTGTTGGTGTAATGCATGTTATGCTGATTACTCAAGGCATATATTTCACGAAGCGTATGAGAAACATGATCCTGGGCGAATTCAAGCAGATTGACCAATTGTTGTTGTGCTTTCTGTGTATTGGAAATAGCCGAAAGCAGTTTCTCGCGCAATGGACCGAATTCTTCACGCATGTGATCTACCTGATCCAGAATAATGGATAGACTCGGTGCGGGACCTTCCAGTTTTAAATCGTGAAATACCTGGCTTATTAATCGCTGGAAGCTCTGTTCACGCTGATTGAGCAGATAGGTAAGTTCTAACTGTTTCTCTGCAAAGGCCACGATTTCCTCAAAGTCATTCTCGACTACAGCTCTGAGTTGCTTACGAATAAGTTCTTCCATTTCTTCAAAAGTACTTATAAGCTGCTGAAGACTTTCGTGCAGTGCCGGATATTCTGTTCCTGCCGGGCCGGAACCGGTTTGGTTAGCTAATTGAAACTGCTGTGTCATGACGAGGAGGATGATTCAGATTTTTGGTCCCAGTATTTCATCATCAAATTGGCAATGCCAAGTTCGTGTTTTGACGCGAGTTCCTGGGCTAATACTTGATTTACATGAGATCGATATATTTCTGCCACGCCTTTGTCTTCACTATTATCGGACATCTTAAATGTGCCTTTAGTCATCTCGCGTACCAGCTGCAGGGCGAAGATTTGCTCAAACTGAGTGGCCGTTTTTTCTTTTTTCTGCTCTTCAACTGTAGCCTTATCCTTTTTAAGATTAATAGGCTGGTTCGTTGATAAAGGTTGTAATTTCATTGTTAACCTTACATGATAATTAGTTTGCCTTTCAGAGCCCCTGCGCGATCAATAGCCTGAAATATGGCGATAATATCACGCGGGCTCATACCCAGGTTGTTGAGCGCTGAGGCGAGCTGACCAACCGTGGTGTTGTTTTGCAGAACAAAAGTCTTCGAATTTTGCTGTGCAATACCGGCTTCAGGAACATTGCCTTGTACGGTTTTCCCTGTTTTGGAAAATGGCGCCGGTTGGGAGACATATGGGAGCAGCCGTGTTTGTATTTGTACGTTGCCATGGCTGACCATCACTTCACCAATACGCACATTGCCTCCGGCCACGATGGTTCCGGATCGTTCGTTAATAACAACCCGGGCAGGAACTTCAACGCTTACAGGTGTCTGCATCACTTTGGCAATGAACTGGTTCATTGAACCCGTGTTGTTGGCATTTTGTGGCCACTGGATCGTAATGAGACCGGCATTTTCCACGCTGGCTTTGGCCCCGGTTGTTTTTGAAATGGCATCTGAAATATTCTGGGCATTGGCATAGTCGGGTTTGAGCAGCACCAGTCCAAATGGTTTTTTGTTGTCCGGAGAGAACAACTGGTTCTTAATGACGATACCGCCATTGGGAATCGTTGCCGTCAAAGAAGGATTCTGAGAAACGCGTGCGCCGGGTACCTCGGCAGATAGATCTCCTGAAACAAGAGCGCCCTGAGCCTTGGCTTCAACATTGGGATCGTTTGGATCGATCAACGGTGTCTGCAGCAAAACTCCGCCCGAAAGGCTGGATGCATCTCCCAGGGATGAGACCGTTACATCCACATAACTGCCAGTAGCATTATAAGGACTGATATCGGCCGTTACCATTACCGCGGCAACATTCCGTGTCTGTAACTGGTTCGGGTCGACTGAGATGCCGAATTTTTTCAGCATATTTGCAATCGACTGGACCGTAAATGTGGCTCCCCGCTTCATGATCGTCCGGTCACCGGTCCGGTCAAGACCCGTCACCAGGCCATACCCGATAAGTACATGATCATCAGCATTCTGGATTTTGCATAGGTCCTGTATTTTCATTTGCCCATTTGCACGATGGACAAAACCGGCGATTACCAACAGGACGAGGATTCCTTGTAAAAATCGTTTCATGTGTTAATTATAATTTTCCTTTAAATGCTGTGAAGGCTAAGATGACGCCTAGTATTAGAAATATCTTTTTTCTGAGAAATCCGGGACGGTCCTTAATTTTCCCTTTTTTCAGGTATTTAATATGTGCGTCGGCAATCCGGTAAGAAAGAACGCTATTGTCAGTGGAGACGTCTTCGGGTCGAACATAACCCTGCAGATAAAGCGTATGTATTTCTCCATTGATCTCGGTACTCCTGCTACCCGTGATATGTAAATCACCGTTTTGTTCAATGGTATCGACACGGGCCGTAAATGTTCCTTTCAGCAATTGATTTTGAACATTTGAGATGTCGTCACTGGTATTGTAATCCAGGCTGGCGTTGGCCCCGAAGACAGGGAGAAAATTTGTGATGGAACCCGTAACCTTTCCGGAAGCATCACCCGAAGAACTGTTTTGAGTATTTGCCTTTGTATTACTTTGTCCGCTGATATTCTCAGCCAAAACAATAGTGATGATATCACCGATATGTCTTGCCCGGTAATCCTGGTAGAGAGAATTTTGAGCAGCAGCGAAACCGGGAATAATCAGAAGCAAAAGAACTACGATCAATCCACTTTTTACAGACGATAATTTCACAATGTTTTCTCCCATTTTACTGTTGAGGCGTTGATTACCTTGACCTCGTATGTTTTGCGTGTGTCTTTGCAATAGACTTTGATGCGGTCGCCTTTAACGCCCGGCTGGCGCGCTACACAGGAAAGACTCAAGAGAAGACCGTTTTGTTGGTATTCAAGAGTTACGGTATTCCCAAAGTCGATGATTGGTGTATCCTGTATGCCTCTGGGAGGTATTGGTTTACCTGCAGGGAGGAGCCTTTTGGAAACTTTACCTTTCACCATACCAGGATCTTTCAGATATATCCCCTGCAACCTGGTCGTCCGAACCCAATTCATTTGAAACATGTCAGGCGACAGTTTTTGTCCGGGCATAATCCTTTCCTTCGGAACCAGCAATTGTTGCCATACATCCACAAAAAGTTGGATCTGCGCCAGTGAGTTGTGGTTACCGCTATCATACCTGACCTTAGCCAGGGCGTATCCGGTTGGCATGTTGGGATCGGTGAGTTTAATACTGTTTATCTGCCCAGGCGACACATTTTGCAGTTCAGCAGGGATATACCGGATGCTCACATCAAACCGGTAAGCATCTTTGCCATACTGCTGAACGAGTTGTTGCTTCACCTCCTTGGTTAAAAAATCTGTAAGCTTAGCACTCGCAGATGGTTGCAAATTCAGAATCAGTGATATGGCAAGAATGAAAAGCATTAGTTCAGAAATTCTTTGGTGATCCTATTGTTTGATAGCGTTAGTGAGCGACATCATCTGATCGGCCGTTTGAATCATCTTGGAGTTGATTTCATAGGCACGCTGGGCGGTGATCAGAGAAACCATCTCATTTACGATATCTACATTTGAGTTTTCAAGATATCCCTGTTCAATAGAGCCAAATCCATCAGAACCCGCCGTTCCAAGGTAGGGTTGTCCCGAGGCGACTGTCGGCGCGTACAGATTGTCGCCGAGAGCACGCAGACCCTCGGGGTTAACAAATCTTGCCAGCTGTAACTGTCCAAGATTTACCGGCTGGGTCTGTCCCTGCAGCATGGCGTTGATGGTTCCGTCTTTGGTTATCTGAACACTCTGGGTGTTTGGGGGTACCTGAATCTGGCTGGCCAATGGGAGCCCTGAACTGTTGACCAGTGTGCCATCAGAATTGAGGGTAAACGTCCCGTCCCGTGTATAAGCTACCGAGCCATCTGGTTGAAGAACCTGGAAGAATCCCTGTCCGCTGACGGCCATGTCGAGTGGGTTCCCGGTATTTTGCAGTGATCCTTGACTAAAGTTCCGGATGGTAGCTGCCGGACGGGACCCCAAACCGATCTGCAGGTCTGTTGCACTGCTGCCAGTACCGCTGGCGGTAGAGCCGGAATCCGAACCATTAATGGTTTGATAAAATAAATCTTGAAAGGCGATGGTGCTCTTCTTGAAACCTGTTGTATTCACATTGGCCAGGTTATTGGCAATGTTATCCACTGACATTTGTTGGGCACTCATTCCCAAAGCAGCCGTTTGAAGTGCTCTAAACATGGGGTTCTTTATTTAAGAGTTAAAATTTTCCAAGTTGTGAAGTGACTTGTCCCAATATCTGATCCATGGTCTGCATGGTCTTTTGCTGTGTCTGAAACAGACGCATATTGGTCGTCATAGCAATCATTTGCTTCAAAGGATCTACATTGGATGATTCGTAAAATCCCTGAGATACCGTGCTTTCATTATCAGCCAAGGGGGGCAGACCATCTTTCGTAGTCATATATGCATCGTTCAGTCGTTTGAGATCCTGATAATTCGGAACTTTGACCAATTGTAGCTGGTCGACGACCGACCCGTTTAATGTGATGGTGCCATCTTTTGATATCTGCAGTTTCGCATTGGGATCGTTTTGCATTTCGGGCAAATAAATAGTTCCCGATTTTCCCTGAACATAAGCGTCATTTGAATCACGAAGGTATCCTTGCGAATCAATGTGAAACCGACCGTTTCGACTCATCACATCCTGTCCGTTAGAGTTCACCAGGAAAAAACCTTTCCCATTGATGGCTACATCAAATGGGTTGCCGGTTTTTTTCATATCACCAGATTCTGAACTAGCCGTTTCCTGGGCATCCGGGATATCGACTACTTGTCCGTTAACGGCTTTTTGAAAAGCCTGGTAAAAGAGTTTTTGAGCTTTATACCCTGGGGTATTGATGTTTGCCAGATTGTTTGCCGTTACATCCTGGGCACGTGACAACATTTCCAGGGCCTGCATTGATTGTTTTAATCGCTCGATCATAGCAATAAGGGTAATAACTGTGACAGTTTTCGCTGAAAACAGGTTCAAACCTTATGCCATAGTGAATGTCTTGGTGAATGACAGATTATAGTGGCAGGTTGGGATGAATCTCAGGAAAGAATTGCCGGACCAAGGAAATATCCAACACCAAACAGTTAACAGCAGGCAGGAAACAAAAAGGCAGGGTGCGGGTAGCCCTACTGTTCTTTTCCAACATTGGTTACGGTAGAGTTGTTAAGAGATGCACGGGATATTTCTCTGCCTGAGTTCGAAGAGGGATGATCGTTTTTACTTTCAACAAATCGGAAAAGAAGACCAGAAACCTGATTAAAGGATGGAAGATCGAAACGGGTATAAACGGTGTCAGGTTTGGAAACCGTAATAGTGGCGGCCAGCATCCATTCGGGGTTTGACTGGCTTTTCCACCAGATGCAGAGATTGGTATCGGGGGGAATCAAAAGTCCCTCGAAAAGGAGAGCAGCCCTTTGGGTCTGCCGGTCCCATAACAGGGTGCCTTTTTCGAAGTCCTTAAGGTCGCCGGGTACGTGAACGATGGAAAGATTCCCGCTTTCGATAAGTGATCGAAGTCGAAGATACTGGAACTGTATATCTCTGGCGGTCTGATCGAGCGTCAGAAGCTCATTATTCCGCTCTTCCAGTTTTTTGACCAGTTCATCATTTTTATGCTTCGTCAAAAACGAATTCCACTGCAGATAAACGGCAATGAATATGAGGGCAAACAATGTGAGACCCACAATCGACAGAAAAGTGGAGTTAGGGCGGTTATTCTCTGATGATTGATTGCGGTCAAACATCCTGAAGACAAATGAATTATTGAGGAATCTGAAGAACGGGTATCGGCTATCGTTCAAAAGACTTGTTATGTACGTATCGACATCTAACCCCCAAAATAAAGTCAGAAACCAGGACACACCTTATATATTACTGCAAAAATCAGGAGTTTTTGGCACTGGATGATTCTCTGTCGTTTTCCTTTATTTCCGTGTAATCTGCTTCCTCAATATCGTCGAAATGTTTCTTACGACCTTGAGAGAAACGTGTTCTTGAATTGTTGCCGGAACCTGAATTAACCTGATTGTTAAAAGCCCGGCTCCCACTACTTAAGCTCTTGTAGAAGCGTACAAAGGCCCATATCAAGAGTATCAAAAGAATTAAATCAAGCATGATAACATTTATTAACCGGGTGTAATATGAGTATGGGTATTACGGATTGGTAAGTAAAATATTTGCTGATCTATATAATCCAAATGATCCTTATCATTAACAAAGTCAATTTCACTTGCGTTTATGATCATCAGTGGTGATCGGTCGTAATGATGGAAAAATTGATTATATACATCATTTAGCTCCTGCAGATAAACGGGGTCGATGTTCTGTTCGTATTCCCGGTTCCGCATTTCTATATTATACAGCAATCGTTCCACCGTGCATTGAATGAAAACAACCAAATCAGGTTTTGGTGTCTTCAGGTTCATAATACTGAATATTTTATCGTAAAGCGCCATTTCATCACCGGCAAGGTTGACCCGGGCAAAAATCCGGTCTTTATCGAAAAGATAGTCAGTCATGACCAGCTCGTGGAACAATTCCTTATTCTGAATTTTCTGTTGCTGGTGAAAACGGGATGCCAGGAATGAGAGCTGTGTCTGAAAGGCATAGCGATCCATGTCCTCATAAAATTTCGGGAGGAAGGGATTCTCTTCAAATTCTTCCAAAACCAGTTTGGCTCCATGCCTCTTGGCCAGCAATTTAGCAAGGGATGTTTTCCCTGCCCCGATAACCCCCTCGATAGCGATAAAGTCAAATTGATTCATGCGTCAGCATCCCAGGATAAGTTGGTCTCAGTGATTCTGATTTTAGGTGCGCATGTTATCATTTCTTCTATAAACTTGCCACTCACCGGATCATGCCAATCCGGATCAAGGTTACGAAGGGGGAGCAAAACGAAGAGCCTGTCGGGATAGGATGGGTGAGGTACCTGAAGTTTTCCTCTGTTGATATGTAATTCGTCAAAAGAAATGATATCCAGATCGATCACCCTGTTCGACCAGCGGGGAGCATCCTGATCTCTCCCGGTTTCTTTTTCAAAAGCCTTGCACCGGTTGAGCAATTCCTGCGGTTCAAGCGAAGTGGTTA
>DATFNI010000230.1:0-3477 GCA_035266485.1 Balneolales bacterium | reverse complement strand
GGCCCGGGAGAGTGAAATTGCCTATCACATAAACAACTTCCACGAGAACAGTGTCTATCTGACAGGCGTAACCCTTGCAGATACTATTGTTTCGGATACCGAGATTAAAGACAGCCTGAAGGATGCTGAATTGGTGGTCTTTGCCGTTCCATCACACGCCATGAGAGAAATAGCTGAACAGGTACGCCCTCACCTGCATGGTAATGAAGTCATCGTGAATGTAGCCAAAGGCATAGAGAATGATACCTTCATGACCATGTCGCAGGTGCTGATGGAAGTCCTCGAGAGCAAAATCATTGAAGACCACATAGGCACGTTGAGTGGACCGAGCCATGCCGAAGAAGTCAGTAAGTTCAAGCCGACCGTGGTCACAGCATCCGCCTATTCGCGAAGTACGGCGCATCTGATACAAAAGGCGTTTATGACCCCGATGTTTCGTGTCTATGTAAATCACGACATTTTGGGTGTGGAAATAGCTTCCTCGGTTAAAAATATCATAGCGATTGACGCCGGTATTATCGATGGCCTGGAGTTGGGCGATAATTCAAAAGCAGCCCTTTTAACCCGCGGTTTGTCGGAGATGAGGCGTTTGGGAACGCGGCTTGGTGCATCCACCGACACCTTTTCGGGCCTGGCAGGGCTGGGGGATCTGATCGTTACCTGTACCAGTCAGCACAGCAGAAACCGGCACGTGGGTTATCAACTGGGCAAAGGTGAAAAACTGGATGACATCATTTCGCATATGAAAATGATTGCCGAAGGCGTTAAAACAACACAGTCTGTTTATTTCTGGGCAAAAAAGCTGAATGTAGAAATGCCGTTGACCAACACTACCTATCAGATTCTGTTTGAGAATTTGGAACCCAAGGATGCGGTTTATGAATTGATGACCCGTAATCCGAAAGAAGAAATTCTTTCGTAACTTATAGTAGTTCCGGAAGTTCCCGGAATGTACTTTCACAACATTCACGGACACTTGCACCCCTTAACAGGTCCTGAAATGCGATATCAAGCCCTGCAACGGTCAAAGATGAGTGTAAAAGATCTCAAGAATCTCGTCAAAACGGGTGAAGGGACGTTTCTTGAGTTCAAACGAGTCGTTTCAAGTCCCGGGAAGATAGCAAGAGAGATCTCTGCACTTGCAAATACAAATGGTGGAACACTGCTTATAGGAGTGGACGATGACAAGAGTCTTGTCGGGTTAAGCAGTTATCACGAACAGCTGTATCTGCTTGAACAATCAGTTGCATTGTGTGAACCGGGCATCAGTTATACAGCCGAGGTGTTACCCTATAATTACCGGGATTTTCTGATTGTAACGATCAAACAGTCGAACAAAAAACCTGTCTTTGTAAATCACGATGACCGAAGGACGGTTTATATCAGGGTTAAAGACCGAAGTGTCAGGGCAAGTCGCGAGGCCGTAATGATCATGAGGCACCAAAGCTCCGGCAAGGGGGCCACTTTCGAATTTGGACCTTACGAACAGAAACTGTTACGTTACCTGAACGAATACGAGCGTATTACGGTAACAGATTTTTCGCATCTTGTGAACATAGGAAGGAATCGTGCCTCAGATATTTTGGTTAACCTGGTAAATGCGGGCATCCTGATATTTTCACAAAACGGTGCTCAGGATTATTTTTCCCTTGCCCGTGATGTTTCCTGACCGGGTACGATTTCTAAATCGCAGCCGTTTTAGACAAGCAATCGATTTTATAATAAGATAAAACATAAGTTCCATGGCAGAACAAGTACAAGATTTCTTCTTCGCCAATACAGATACCGATCCTGTCGTAATCACAGATCCGGCAGCCCACCAACTTCAGAAAATTCTGAAAAAACAGGATAATTCTGAAAAGTACCTGCGCATCGGGGTTAAAGGCGGTGGATGCTCGGGCTTGAGCTATGTTCTCGACTTGGATGAGAAAAAAAATTACGACGAAGAGTACGAGGTTAAGGGAGTACCATTTATTCTCGATCGTCGGCACAGGTTATACCTGGAGGGTACCGTCATAGATTTCAGCGAAGGACTGGATAACCGCGGATTCACCTTTGAAAATCCAAACGCTGCTTCAACCTGTGGTTGCGGCAGTTCCTTCAGTACCTGATCACTACCCCTTTAAATTATCCAGATCTCTTTCAGTGATCAGCCGGACACCTCGCCGGAAAGTAATATAATACCATATCCATTCTGCCATTACCCGAAACCGGTTGCGGAATCCGATGAGGAAAAAGATGTGCACAAATACCCAAGTGATCCATGCCGGGAAACCGGAAAGTTTCAGGGATCCAATCTCAGCGATAGCTTTAACCCGGCCAATAGTAGCCAGATTTCCCTTATCTGTGTAAAGGAAGGGTTTATACTGGCCCGCTTCTTTGCCGGAGAGTATGAGTTTGGCGACATAGCGTCCCTGCTGCATGGCTACCGGTGCCAATGCAGGGAGAGGGCGGTTATTCCTCTCATCGATAAGAAATGCAGAATCACCAATGACAAAAATATGGGGATCATCGGGGAGTCTGAGTTCATTCGTAACTTTTACCCGCCCGGATTTGTCCAATTCCGCATTTAATTTACTGAGCAAATGTGAGGCTTTAACACCGGCAGCCCAGATAATGTTGGGTGTTGTAACCACCTGATCATTCGCGGTTACCTCATGCCGCTTGATCGACGTGACTTTTGTATTGAGCAAGACCTGAACACCCATTTTTTGCAAATCCTGCCGCGCTTTTTCAGACAATTTCTCCGGGAAAGCGGCTAAAAGCCGTGGGCCGGCTTCCATCAAAAGGACCCGGGTATTATTCGGGTCGATATGCTTATAGTCACGGATCATGTTGCGCTTAACCAGATCGGATATGGCTCCGGCGGTCTCGACGCCCGTTGGTCCCCCGCCGATGACTACATATGTCAGGTATGGCTTCTGATTTTCCGGGTCATCCAACTCCTCTGCTTTTTCAAGAGAATATAGAATGCGTTCACGGATTCGCAGAGCATCTCCAAGAGACTTTATGGATGGTGCATTCTCCTCCCATTGATCATTTCCAAAATAATTGTACCGGGAACCGGGAGCCAATACCAGATAGTCGTAAGTATACCGTTGGCCATTTTGGCATATCACCGTGCGATTTTTGCGGTTGATATCAGTAACCTCGGCCAGGAATATTTCAATGTTTTTATCGTTTCTGAAAACAGCGCGAACAGGCATGGCAATGTCGCCAGGTGACAGTGCGGCTGTCGCTACCTGATAAAGAAGCGGCTGAAACAGGTGATGATTCGTCTTATCGATTATTGTCACCTGTACTTCTTTGTCCCGGAGCGACTTGGCGCACAGTAATCCTCCAAAACCAGCACCAATGATAATAACATGTGGTTTACTCATAAACGTCCCGCCTCCTGGCTTTGACCCGTTTTCATCCAGTTAAGTATCTGACCGGAACCTTTGTCGTATGCTTTCTTTTCAAGATAGAATGCAGATG
>DATFNI010000229.1:0-3309 GCA_035266485.1 Balneolales bacterium | reverse complement strand
CACCTATGCTGTTGTGGCCTTCAGGCAGGCTCAAGGTCAGTACATTCCAATGGCTCATCATTTGCATGTAGAGGCGCAAATATTAAGAGGAGTGAGTCTTGGGATTCCAGTCGTAGTATTAATTAGAAACCCGGTCGATGCTGTAAGGTCACTCATTATACGGCATCCAACTGTCGATCCTGATAGCGAATTTCAGCGCTATATTGATTTTTATTCAGCAGTTGAACGGGTTGTTGATAAAGTTGTCGTTGCTGATTTTGCAACAGTTACAGAAGATTTTGGAAGTGTAATTTCACGGATTAATGACAAATATGGAACAACATACAAAATATTTAAAAGCACCCCTGAGAACATCAAGTTGGTATACAAAGAAATCGAAGAAATTAATAAGGAAGTCGATGGAGGGAAAGAGTCTCATGTTGCGAGGCCTAGCAAGGAGAGAAAACAAAAAGAAGTGTCCATTTCCATTAGCGATAATTATAAAAAGGCCGTGAGTATATATTCAGGTCTAATTCAACGAAGCTTATAACCACTTTTCTGGGGGGGGTATGGATACTGATTCAAACAGTTCACTTAGTTCCGATGAGTTTTGTTGGGCTGGAGGGGAAGCCCCTGACTCACACGGCTATTTGGCTCCCGCTGTAATATCAGAGCTTAAAAAAATCGCGGCCAGATATCCTGATAGACAATTAAAAGTACTCGACCTTGGATGTGGAAACGGAGCTTTCTCGGCAAGGATGGTTCACGAGGGCTATGAGGTCAAAGCATGTGACCATAGCATTTCAGGCGTACAAATCGCTAAGGAACAGTATTCCCAGATTGAATTTTTCCAGCATGATATTATCCAGCCATTGCCCGACCAACTCAACGGGGTTTTTGATGTTGTGGTTTCCTTGGAAGTGATTGAACATTTATTTCAACCCCGAGCCCTGTTTGACAGGGCACGAGAAGCTTTGGGAGAGGGCGGTTGTTTGATTGTCTCTACCCCGTATCACGGTTATTTGAAAAATATAGCTTTGGCATTGTTCAATAAATTTGATGATCATTGGCACCCTTTAAGGGATTTCGGGCATATCAAGTTCTTTTCCAGGGGCACTCTAACCAAGTGCATCGAAGAGTGTGGATTCCAGCTTCGCGGATTCCATCGGGTTGGAAGAATCCCGGCGCTGGCCAAATCAATGATTGCAACCGCTGACCTGAAGCATAAATCATTATGAACGTTTTAATGGTTGTTGAAGGTTTTGGCTCAGACAGGTTCGGGGTCGAGAAAGTTGTTGAAAACATATCAGAGAACTTAATTCAGCATGACTGGCAATGCGACATTGTCACCATGGTGATTGACGGCACATTGAAAAGTGCCATCGAGTCACATGTCCATCAGGTTCCATACTGGAACTTCACCCGGCCACTCAGATTTCATCCCGCTCAATATCTACAAGTGAAAGCACTTGTTCAAGATTTATCCCCGGATATTGTTCATTGTCATGGCTGTTTTTCATGGCTACAGGTCGCATCGATATGGGCGGCTAGAAAGCAGCCCGGCAAAGTTATTCTTTTAAGTGCTCATGGAATGCTTGAGCCCTGGTTGTGGCGTCAAAAGGGATCAATTTACAATTTAATGAAACGGTTGTTCTGGAATCTATTACTCAAACCAACAATGGCGCATGTGGATTACGTGCATGCCATCACCGATCAAGAAGCGGATACTTTTGCAAAAGAATTCCCTGGAGTAAGGCAAATACGCATTTCAAATGCAATAGATCTTTCTGAGTATAACGATCAGCAGGAACCGCCAGATGAGAAGCGCTACCTGTTTTTTATAGGCAGGTTGCATCCGAAGAAAGGGCTGGATTTATTGATAAATGCGTTTGCCCGAATGTCAGATGAAGGTGTTCGTTTAGTTATAGCTGGGCCTGATTTTGATCCTGAATACACCAGGGAACTGAAAAGCCTGGTTCAGAAATGGGAGTTGTCAGAGAGGGTCAACTTTGTAGGGTCTGTTTATGGTGAAGCCAAATCTACGCTACTTAAAAAAGCGTGGTGTACTGTGGTGCCTTCCTATTCCGACGTTGTGGCTCTGGTGAACTTGGAGTCTGCTGCCTCCTTTACCCCGACAATCACTACAACGATGACCGGTCTCAGCGATTGGGAAGAGGGCGGAGGACTTTTGGTTGAACCGGAAGTTGAGGCCCTTTATGAAGCGATTGCCACCGTTTGTAAGTGGTCCGCAGAAGAAAGAATGAAGAATGGAAGGGTGGCTAGAGAATTTGTAGAACAACGATACAGCTGGGATGTGGTCGGGGAACAATGGATTGAGGCCTACAAGATGATGGCTGAATCCGGCAGGCAACATGAGCAGTAATCCATCTCTGACGGTTGTTCTTCTCACGCATAACGAGGAGATTCATATTGAGCGCTGTATCCGGTCGGTGCAGGCGATTGCCGCGAAAATATTTATCGTCGATTCATTTTCGACGGATCGCACGGTCGAGATAGCCGAGTCATTGGGGGCGGTTGTTACTCAACGGAAATGGAAGAACTACGCCGATCAATTCCAGTGGGGCCTGGACAACTGTGGAGCGGACTCAGAATGGATCATGCGTATGGATGCCGACGAATATCTGGAGCCGGATCTGCAGGCGGAGCTGCAAACGGCCCTGACCGATGTGCCGGAAGAGACCGCGGGCTTATATATTCGCCGAAAGGTTTTCTTCTATGGAAAATGGATTCGGCATGGTGGATTTTATCCGCATACGCTGCTGCGTATCTGGCGCAGCGGCAAAGGCCGCATCGAACAGCGCTGGATGGATGAACATATCGTGCTTCCTGCCGGATCGAAAACGGCCATGCTGCAGGGGCACCTGGTGGATGATAATCAGAAAGGCATCACCTTCTGGATAAACAAGCACAATTCCTACGCATCGCGTGAAATGGTTGATCTTCTGAACAACAAATATCCGCTGCTTAAGCGGGATGATTCACTCAAGGATCTGGATGATCCGCAAGCCAAATGGAAGCGGATCATGAAGGACAGGGTGTATTCCCGGCTGCCCATCGGGCTGCGCGCAACGCTCTATTTCTTCTACCGGTATTTTCTGCGGCTCGGCTTTCTTGATGGAGGCAAGGGCTTTCTCTGGCATTTCATGCAGGGCTACTGGTATCGTATGCTGGTGGATGTGAAAATTATGGAAATCGAAGAGCGCAGTGGCGGTGATGTGGAAAAGATTCGCCGGTTTCTTTATGAAGAACACGGCATCAAGCTCTGATGGCGCCGGATTACCAGAAACTGGATCAGTTTCGATTGCCTGA